>NZ_JBHVEU010000818.1:0-1011 GCF_042802075.1 Kitasatospora sp. NPDC057518 | reverse complement strand
CGGCCTCGCCCCCTCCCCGCCGCGGCCCCGGCCGGGAGCCCGGTCCCGGCCGGGGCGGGTCCCGGGAGCCCGCAAATGCGATTTCCTGAGTAGCGGCGAGCGAAACGGAACATAGCCCAAACCAAGAGGCTTGCCTCTTGGGGTTGTAGGACACTCTGTACGGAGTTACAAAGGAACGAGGTAGATGAAGAGGTCTGGAAAGGCCCGCCATAGGAGGTAACAGCCCTGTAGTCAAAACTTCGTTCTCTCCTGAGTGGATCCTGAGTACGGCGGAACACGTGAAATTCCGTCGGAATCCGGGAGGACCATCTCCCAAGGCTAAATACTCCCTAGTGACCGATAGTGAACCAGTACCGTGAGGGAAAGGTGAAAAGCACCCCGGAAGGGGAGTGAAAGAGATCCTGAAACCGTGTGCCTACAAGTAGTCAGAGCCCGTTAACGGGTGATGGCGTGCCTTTTGTAGAATGAACCGGCGAGTTACGATCCCGTGCGAGGTTAAGCAGAAGATGCGGAGCCGCAGCGAAAGCGAGTCTGAATAGGGCGAATTGAGTACGTGGTCGTAGACCCGAAACCAGGTGATCTACCCATGTCCAGGGTGAAGTTCAGGTAACACTGAATGGAGGCCCGAACCCACGCACGTTGAAAAGTGCGGGGATGAGGTGTGGGTAGCGGTGAAATTCCAATCGAACCTGGAGATAGCTGGTTCTCTCCGAAATAGCTTTAGGGCTAGCCTCAAGGTAAGAGTCTTGGAGGTAGAGCACTGATTGGACTAGGGGCCCCTACCGGGTTACCGAATTCAGTCAAACTCCGAATGCCAATGACTTATCCTTGGGAGTCAGACTGCGAGTGATAAGATCCGTAGTCGAAAGGGAAACAGCCCAGACCACCAGCTAAGGTCCCAAAGTATACGTTAAGTGGAAAAGGATGTGGAGTTGCTTAGACAACCAGGATGTTGGCTTAGAAGCAGCCACCATTTAAAGAGTGCGTAATAGCTCACTGGTCGAGTGACTC
>NZ_JBHVEU010000817.1:0-1026 GCF_042802075.1 Kitasatospora sp. NPDC057518 | reverse complement strand
GGCCCGCGCGCCCGGCCCGGGTCAGCCGCGGGTCAGGCCGGCGACGAGTTCGTCGGCGGCGCCGTACGGGTCCAGGGCGCCCTCGGCGACGCGTTCGGCGAGGACGGCCAGGTGCCGGTCCCCGCGCAGGTCGCCGATCCGGGCGCGCAGCTCGGCCAGCGCGATCGCCTCGATCTCCTCGGCGGCCCGGCGGCGGCGCCGCGCGGCGAGCTCGCCGTGCTCCTCCAGCCAGGCGCGGTGCTTCTCCAGCGCCTCGACCACCTCATCCACGCCCTCGCCGCGGGCCGCGACGGTCTTGACGATCGGCGGGCGCCAGTCCCCCGCCTCCCGCGCCTCGCCGAGGCCCAGCATGTGGTTGAGCTCCCGCGCGGTGGCGTCGGCGCCGTCCCGGTCGGCCTTGTTGACCACGAAGACGTCGCCGATCTCCAGGATCCCGGCCTTGGCGGCCTGGATGCCGTCGCCCATCCCGGGGGCCAGCAGCACCACGGTGGTGTCGGCCTGGGCGGCGACCTCGACCTCGGACTGGCCCACCCCGACGGTCTCCACCAGGATCACCTCGCAGCCGGCCGCGTCCAGCACCCGCAGCGCCTGCGGCGCCGTCCAGGAGAGCCCGCCGAGGTGGCCGCGGGTGGCCATCGAGCGGATGAACACCTCGGGGTCGGTCGCGTGGTCCTGCATCCGGACCCGGTCGCCCAGCAGCGCGCCGCCGGAGAACGGCGAGGACGGGTCGACGGCCAGCACCCCGACCCGCTTGCCGAGCCGCCGGTAGGCGGAGACCAGCGCCGAGGTGGAGGTCGACTTGCCGACCCCGGGCGAGCCGGTCAGGCCCACCGTGTACGCCCGCCCGGTGTACGGCGCGAGCGCGGCCATCGCCTCCCGCAGCTGCGGCGCGGCGTTCTCGACCAGCGTGATCAGCCGGGCGACCGCCCGCGGCCGGCCCGCCCGGGCCTGCTCGACCAGCGTGGCGACATCGATCATCAGGAGCTCCTTGCGCGGATGCCGAAGGGGCTGCGGACCGCCACCGGC
>NZ_JBHVEU010000816.1:0-1044 GCF_042802075.1 Kitasatospora sp. NPDC057518 | reverse complement strand
GGCGGTGCCCCATCCCCGCACCGCCGCCCCGGCCCTTTCTGCCATCCTTAAGAAGCACCAGCTCCAGGAGTCACGATGCTCCGTTCCGCCCTTCTCGCGGCCTCCCGGTCCCCGCAGGTCCGCACCGTGGTCGAGAAGTTCCCGCCGACCCACGCGATAGTCGAGCGCTTCGTCGCCGGTGACGTCCTCGACGACGCCGTCACCGCCACCGACGACCTGATCGCCACCGGTCGCAAGGTCACCCTCGACCACCTCGGCGAGGACACCCAGGACGCCGCCCAGGCCGCCGGCACCGCCGAGGCCTACGAGCACCTGCTAAAGGCCCTCAAGGACACCGGCCTCGCGGCCGGCGCCGAGGTGTCGGTCAAGCTGTCGGCCGTCGGCCAGTTCCTCCCGGTGGACGGCGAGAAGATCGCGCTGGAGAACGCCCGCCGCATCTGCGAGGCCGCCGCCGAGGCCGGCACCACGGTGACCCTCGACATGGAGGACCACACCACCACCGACTCCACCCTCGCCATCGCGCGGGAGCTGCGGGCGGACTTCCCGTGGCTGGGCGTCGTGCTCCAGGCCTACCTGCGCCGCACCGAGGCCGACTGCCGCGACTTCTCCGGCGCCGGCTCGCGCGTGCGCCTGTGCAAGGGCGCCTACAAGGAGCCCGAGTCGGTCGCCTTCCAGGGCAAGCACGAGGTCGACCTCGCGTACGTCCGGGCCCTGAAGGTCCTGATGGCGGGCGAGGGCTACCCGATGATCGCCTCGCACGACCCCAACATGATCAAGATCGCCGGCCAGCTGGCCCAGTGGAACGGCCGCAAGCGGGACTCCTTCGAGTACCAGATGCTGTTCGGCATCCGCCCCGAGGAGCAGCTGCGCCTCGCCGCCGAGGGCAACACCATGCGGGTCTACCTCCCGTACGGCCAGGAGTGGTACGGCTACTTCATGCGCCGCCTCGCCGAGCGCCCCGCCAACCTGACCTTCTTCCTGCGCGCCATGGCCACCCGCGGCTGACCCGGCGCCCCAGGCCACGGCCCGCACCCCTGACGGGGC
>NZ_JBHVEU010000815.1:0-1055 GCF_042802075.1 Kitasatospora sp. NPDC057518 | reverse complement strand
GCTGCCGGGCCTGCGGGACACGCCCCGGGGGCCTGCCGTCGAACCTGCGTCAGGCGGCGAAGCCGCCGTCCACCGCCAGCTCGGCGCCGGTGACGTACCGGCCGCCCTCGCCGACCAGGTAGGAGACCGCGGCGGCGACCTCCGCGCCGGTGCCGAAGCGGCCGAGCGCGGTGAGCTCGCGCTGGCCCTCCGCCGCGGGGCCGCCGGCCGGGTTCATGTCGGTGTCGATCGGCCCCGGGTGGACCAGGTTGGCGGTGATCCCGCGCGGCCCGAGCTCCCGGGCCAGCGCCTTGGTCAGGCCGATCAGCGCGGCCTTGCTGGTCCCGTACAGCGTGGCGCCGGGGAAGGCGACGCGCTGGGCTATGCAGCTGCCGAGGTTGACGATCCGCCCGCCCTCGGTCAGGTGCGCGGAGGCGGCCCGGGCGTACAGGAAGGGTGCCCGGACGTTCACCTCCAGGACCCGGTCGACGTCCTCCAGCGTGAGGTCGCCGATCGGGCCGAGGACGCCGACGCCCGCGTTGTTCACCAGGACGTCCAGCCTCCCGAACCGCTCGACGACGGCCTCGACCACGCCCCGCACCGCCTCCGGGTCGGCGCTGTCCGCCCGTACGGCCCAGCCGGTCCGCCCCATCGCGGTGATCTTCGCGGCGACCTCCTCGGCCCGCTCCGCGCCGCCCTGGTAGGTCAGCACCACGTGGGCGCCGTCCTCGGCGAGCCGCAGGGCGACCGCCGCCCCGATCCCCCGGCTGCCGCCGGTCACCAGGGCCACCTTGCCGTCGAGGCTGTCGAGCACTGCCGCACCGTTCATCGTCATATCTCCAGAACTCCTCGTTCCGATCTCGGACATGACTCGATCCTGGCCCGGGGACCTTCAAACCTCCGGCGGTATTCGGACGTTGCGTTCAACGTTCAACCAAGTCGCGACGCGCTCCCGTGCCCCGGCGTGTGCGCCGACCACCGGTGGTGCGGTCCGACCGCCGGCCGCCCGACCCGGGACCCCCGGGAACGGACCGCGAACGCGCCGGGACCGTCCGAGCGGCCGCCCTGATGGAGGG
>NZ_JBHVEU010000814.1:0-1056 GCF_042802075.1 Kitasatospora sp. NPDC057518 | reverse complement strand
GTCGGCGAGGGCGGGCAGGGCGTTGTCGGGGTTGCGCAGGTAGCCGGCGATGTGGTCGAAGCCGATGCGGGCGAGGCGGGTGACGACCTCGTCCTCGCGGTCCTGCGGGGCGATGATCGCGATGGTGCTGTCGGGGGTGAGGACGGTGCCGGCCTGTTCGGCGAAGCGGCCGTCGAGGGGGACGTTGACGGCGCCGCGCAGGTGTCCCGCGCCGAAGTCCTGGGGGCTGCGGGCGTCGAGGACGACGGCGCCCGCGGTGCGGGCCTCCTTGAAGCCTTCGGGGCACAGGGGGCGGGTGGCGTTCGTGCGGTCGAGCAGCGGGCGGTCCTGCCGGTTGAGGGCGGCGTCGTGGCCGAAGTAGGCGGGGGCGGCGGACTGGCCGGCGGTGACGATGCGGACGAAGGTGTCCTGGTCCATCGGCTGGCAGGCGTAGTTGGTCAGTCGCTGCGCGCCGATGGTGGACTGGCGGTCGGTGGAGAGGTTCTTGCCGCAGGCCGAGCCGGCGCCGTGGGCGGGGAAGACGAGGGTCTCGTCGGGCAGAGCGAGCAGCTTGCGGTGCACGCTGTCGTAGAGCATCGCGCCGAGTTCGGCGGCGGTGACGCCGACCGAGGCGAGCAGGTCGGGGCGGCCGACGTCGCCGATGAACAGGGCGTCGCCGGTGAGCACGCCGTACGGGATGGTGTCGTCGGGCTGCTCGAAGACCAGGATGCTGATCGACTCGGGCGTGTGCCCGGGGGTCTCCAGGATCTGCAGGACGACATCGCCGAGTTCGATCCGCTCACCGTCGCTGAGGTGGCGGATGGGGTAGTCGGTCTCCGCGCGGCGTCCGTAGCCGATCCAGGCGCCGGTGCGGTCGGCGAGTTCGAGGTGGCCGGCGAGGAAGTCGGCGTGGAAGTGGGTGTTGATGACGCCGACGACGGTCAGGCCGCGTGCCGTGGCGTCGGCGAGGTACTCGTCGACGTCCCGGCGGGGGTCGACGATCACGGCCTGGCCGGTGCGCTCGTCGGCGATCAGGTACGAGGCCTGGGAGAGGCAGTCGAGGTAGAACTGGGCGAA
>NZ_JBHVEU010000813.1:0-1092 GCF_042802075.1 Kitasatospora sp. NPDC057518 | reverse complement strand
ACCAGGGGGCGGGAAGCAGTAGAGGACACCACCACCGGGGCCGGCCGCCGGGACATCCCGTCCCGACGACCGGCCCCGGCCATGCCGATCGGGCGGCAGCCGTCCCGATCAGGCAGAAGAGGCGGCGGCGGAGATCATCCGGAACGCGGACCCGGGTGGACCTGGGGCACCCCTTCACGGCAAACTGGTCTAGACCTTGGAGGTCTAGACCTCAGCCTCGCCTCAGAACGGTGGACCCAGTATGGAAATCGTGATCGTCCCTGACGCCCGTGCGGCCGGCGAACTCATCGCCGCGGCGATCACCGATCTGCTGACCGACAAGCCCGACGCCCTGCTCGGCGTGGCCACCGGCTCGACCCCGCTGCCGATCTACCAGGCCCTGGCCGAGCGGGTCCGCGACGGCCGACTGGACGCCGCCGAGGCGCGCATCTGCCAGCTGGACGAGTACGTCGGCCTGCCCGCCGGCCACCCGGAGTCCTACCGCTCGGTGGTGCTGCGCGAGGTCGTGGAGCCGCTCGGCCTGACCGAGGACTCCTTCCTGGGCCCGGACGGCAACGCCTCCGACATCGCCGCGGCGGCCACCGCCTACGACCGCGCGCTGGCCGAGGCCGGCGGCGTCGACCTCCAGCTGCTCGGCATCGGCACGGACGGCCACATCGGCTTCAACGAGCCCTGCTCCTCGCTCTCCTCCCGGACCCGGATCAAGACCCTGACCCGGCAGACCCGCGAGGACAACGCCCGCTTCTTCGACAGCCTCGACGAGGTCCCGCACCACGTCATCACCCAGGGCATCGGCACCATCCTGGAGGCCCGCCACCTGGTCCTGCTCGCCACCGGCGAGGCCAAGGCCGAGGCCATCGCGCTCGCCGTCGAGGGCCCGCTCTCCGCGGTCGTCCCCGCCTCGGCGCTGCAGCTGCACCCGCACGCCACCGTCGTGGTGGACGAGGCGGCCGCCTCCCGCCTCAAGCTCGCCGACTACTTCCGCGACACCTACGCGGCCAAGCCGGCCTGGCAGAAGCTCTGAGCACTCCCGGGCAGCGGCCTTGACGGCCGTGACGGCCGGGGCGCCGGCCACCGACTCCCCTCGGTGGC
>NZ_JBHVEU010000812.1:0-1106 GCF_042802075.1 Kitasatospora sp. NPDC057518 | reverse complement strand
GCCCCGGACCACGCGTCCGGGGCGGGGCCCTCTCCGTTTTCCCGGTGTTGCCCTGCCGTTCCCCGGCTCGACCCGGCGGTGGCCCCAGGTGTCCCGAGCCGGTCCAGCGGCCCTCAAGATCTCTTGAAGAGGTTCGGTCAAAACCCTTGCGGGAGCCGGGCCGAGAGCGTTTCCTTTTTCTCGTTAGGAAAGTTTCCTAACCCCACGAGGAATCGGAGCGTCCCATGCGCCCTCAGCCCCGTCGTGCCCTCCGCATCGCCCTCGCCGCCGCCCTGGTGGCCGCGCCGCTGACCGTCGCGGCCACCTCGGCGGCCCAGGCCGCCCCGTCGCCCGCCGCCGCCGTCCAGCTCAAGGGCGTCGGGCTGGACGACCCGCACAAGAAGGACATCGCCATGCAGCTGGTGTCCAGCGCGGAGAACTCGTCGCTGGACTGGAAGGCCCAGTACAAGTACATCGAGGACATCAAGGACGGCCGCGGCTACACCGCCGGCATCATCGGCTTCTGCTCCGGCACCGGTGACATGCTGGACCTGGTCCAGCACTACACCGACCTCAAGCCCGGCAACATCCTGGCCAAGTACCTGCCGGCGCTGAAGAAGGTCAACGGCAGCGAGTCGCACGCCGGGCTGGGCTCCGCGTTCGAGAAGGACTGGGCCACCGCCGCCAAGGACACCGTCTTCCAGCAGGCCCAGAACGACGAGCGCGACCGGGTGTACTTCAACCCCGCCGTCAACCAGGCCAAGAGCGACGGCCTGCGCGCGCTCGGCCAGTTCGCCTACTACGACGCCATCGTCATGCACGGCCCGGGCAACAGCTCGGACAGCTTCGGCGGCATCCGCGCCGCCGCCCTGAAGAAGGCCAAGACCCCCGCCCAGGGCGGCGACGAGGCCACCTACCTCAAGGCCTTCCTGGACGCCCGCAAGGTGGTCATGAAGAAGGAGGAGGCGCACTCCGACACCAGCCGGGTCGACACCGAGCAGCTGGTCTTCCTCAACGCCAAGAACTTCGACCTCAACCCGCCGCTGAAGTGGAAGGTCTACGGCGACAGCTACGCCATCAACAGCTGACGCCGGCAAGGCGAAAGGGCCCGGCGGCTGGTTCACAGC
>NZ_JBHVEU010000811.1:0-1114 GCF_042802075.1 Kitasatospora sp. NPDC057518 | reverse complement strand
GAGGAATAACCGCTCGCCGGCGCCCCGCCCGTCCGGCAGACTGCCGCACACAGTTGATCTCACACGGAGGATGACATGCGTGCGGCCCGCCCGGTCCTGGACAGCCTGGAAGGACTCGCCCTCGGCGACGCCTTCGGCGACCGGTGGTTCTCGGTCCCGCTGGACGAGGCGCCCGCCGCGCTCGCCGCCAGGCTGGTCCGGCCCGCACCCTGGCACTGGACCGACGACACCGCCATGGCACTCGTGCTGGTCCGCCACCTGCTCGACGCGGGCGAGGTCCGACCGGACGCGCTCGCCCGGGAGTTCGCCGCCGAGTACGCCCGCGAGTACGGGCGCAAGTACGGCCCGTCGATGCACCGGGTCCTGCGCGGGATCGGCGCCGGCGGGGACTGGCGCGCCATCACCGCGGCCCAGTTCGAGGGCCAGGGCTCGCACGGGAACGGCGCCGCGATGCGGGTCGCGCCGCTGGGCGCCTGGTTCGCCGAGGACCTCGACACGGTGGTCCGGCAGGCCGAACTGCAGGCGCTCACCACCCACTTCCACCCGGAGGCCGTCGCCGGTGCGGTGGCGGTCGCGCTCGCGGCGGCGCTGGCGGTCCGCAGCCGGGGCGGAAACCCGCCCAGCCGGGCCGAGTTGCTGACCGAGATCGCCGGACGGCTGCCGGACAGCGAGGTCCGCTCCGGGCTCCGGATCGCCGCCCGGATGCCCGAGCACACCAGCGTCCGGCACGCCGCCACCGTGCTCGGCTCGGGAGCGCTGATCTCCGCCGCGGACACCGTGCCGTTCGCCCTCTGGTCCGCGGCCGGGCACCTGGACTCGCTGCCGGAGACCGTCTGGAACACCCTGGAGGGCTGGGGCGACAAGGACACCACCTGCGCCATCGCCGCCGGTGTGGCCGCCGCCCGGACCGGGCTCGCGGACGTGCCGCCCGGGTGGCTCGCCGCGCGCGAGCCGCTCCCGGGCTGGGTCGCCGAGGCGTCCCGGACCGCCGACCGGTAACCGGGCGGTGCCGGGTGGGGGCCGCCCGGCGTCAAATCCCCGCGGGCCGCCCCCAAACAACCGCCCCGCGCCCACAGCAACGAGCCCGCCGCACCCAAAGGTAAGCGCCCGGCGA
>NZ_JBHVEU010000810.1:0-1136 GCF_042802075.1 Kitasatospora sp. NPDC057518 | reverse complement strand
CGCGCCACCCGCGTCCCGGCCGCGGGCCCCAGCCACCCACGGACGGGCACCCGCCCGCGTCCCCGTCGCGGGCCGGCATCCGCCCGCGGGCCGGCGCCCGCCCGCGCCACCTGCGGGAAACCTCGGGACACCTCGGGAAACTCGGGACACCACCATGCCGACACCACCACGCCGCCCGGCCGCCCCCGGGCCCGCCCTGGGCCTGTGGGCGCTGCACGACCTCCACCTGCGCCACTACCTGGACTACGCCGCGCTGCTCCTGTCGCCCGCCGACGCGCCCCTGGCCGTCCGCGCCGCCTTCGAGGAACTCGGCGGCCACTGGCTCGACGCCCTGGCCACCGCCAGCCCGGCCGCCTGCGCCTGGCAGGCGGTGCGCCGCCGCGTCTGCGCCCTGGCCGGCCCCCGGCCGCTCGGCCCGGTCGCCCACCTCACCGCCGCCCAGCAGGACGTCCTGCTGCTGCACCTGGTCCTCGACCTGTCCGCCGCCGAGATCGCCGCCCTCACCGGCACCGAGCCCGCCGCCGTCCATGTCCAGCTCCGCTCCCTGGCGGCCGCCCGCCGCTGAGCGGCCCCGCCCGGGGGTGCCCCCGCCGCGCGGCGCCCGGGGCCGGGCCGGCGGGCCGGCCCGTACGGCCGGCGGCGCACCCGGAGGTCACCGGTGCGCCGAAGAAGAGCGCCGCGAGAATTCCCGTTTCGGCCCGAGGCCTGTTACGGTCGTAGGAGTTGCAGTTTTGGTTCCCATGAACTCTGTGTGCGCCTGCTGATTCCCATCGCAGGCGTATTTTTTTTCTGAGATCCCGGCGGGTCATCAGTGCGGCGACGAGTAGCCCGCGCAGTGCGGTCTACAGCGCCTTAGAAGGAGAATTTCCCATGGCTTTCGGCACCGTGAAGTGGTTCAACGGGGAAAAGGGCTTCGGCTTCATCCAGCAGGAAGACGGCGGCCCGGACGTGTTCGCCCACTACTCGAACATCAACGCCTCGGGCTTCCGTGAGCTGCTCGAGGGCCAGAAGGTCGAGTACGACGTCACGCAGGGCCAGAAGGGCCTCCAGGCGGAGAACATCCGCCCCGTCGCTCTCTGACATTTCCCGCCGCACGATTCTCGAATCGTAGAGGGAACCGGGGCCCGTACCGCACC
>NZ_JBHVEU010000809.1:0-1149 GCF_042802075.1 Kitasatospora sp. NPDC057518 | reverse complement strand
CCGTCGGAGCGCCCGGGGCAGCGGCGTGTCCGGGATGATGACGACGAGCGCGAAGGAGAGGAAGGACGGCATGGCGGACGAGTACGAGGGCCCGTGGCTGGTGGTCGGGCTGGGCAACCCCGGGGAGCAGTACGCCCGGAACCGGCACAACATCGGCTTCATGGTGGTGGACCTGCTGGCGCAGCGGATGGGTGCCAGGTTCAAGGCGCACAAGAGCCGGGCGCAGGTGGCCGAGGGACGGCTGGCGGGCAGGCGGGTGGTGCTGGCCAAGCCGATGTCCTTCATGAACCTCTCCGGCGGGCCGGTGACGGCGCTGCGCGACTTCTACAAGGCGCCGGCCTCGGCGCTGGTCGCCGTCCACGACGAGCTGGACATCGACTACGCGACGCTGCGGCTGAAGCTGGGCGGCGGGGACAACGGCCACAACGGGCTGAAGTCGATCACCAAGTCGCTGGGCCCGGACTACCACCGGGTGCGCTGCGGGATCGGCCGTCCGCCGGGCCGGATGGAGGTCGCGGACTTCGTGCTGAAGGACTTCTCCGCGACCGAGCGCAAGGAGCTGGAGTGGTTCGTGGACCGCTCGGCGGACGCGGTGGAGGCGCTGCTGTCCGAGGGGCTGGAGCGGGCCCAGGGGACGTACAACTCCTGAGCCTCCTGACCGTCCGTCAGGACCCTGTGCGGGGTACGCAACGGTCGTACAACGCTTGGCCCGTCAAACCTGAATCGGTGTGAGAAACCTGTGCGGGATCGGATAGCGTCGGCCTGGTACGCGAACGAGTCCTGGGGAGTTCTCGATGCGGGAATTGCGTCCGGACCGCCGAGTGCGGTGGAGCCGGGGGGTCGAGCTGAGGCGGCTCGGCCGGCGGGTCGGTACGGCCGGTGCGCTGGGGGTGGCCGGCGTCCTGCTGTCGGGCGGTGCGGTGGCGCACGCGGAGCCGGTCGCCGAGTCGGACCCGGCGGTCTCCCCGGAGCCGGCGGCGGCGCAGTTCGGCCCGGTGCTCGGCGACTCGATGGGCCCCGACGCGGGGCTGCTGGCGGTCGGCGGCGGCCTGGTGGTCGCGGCCGGCGGCGCGGCGCTGTGGCTGAAGCGCAAGCGCGCGGGCGAGACCGCGGAGTAGGAACCTCACGGCCGAGGGCCGGTGTCCCCGC
>NZ_JBHVEU010000808.1:0-1162 GCF_042802075.1 Kitasatospora sp. NPDC057518 | reverse complement strand
CCGCGCCCATCGCGGGGTCGGTGAGCCGGGTGATCATCAGCCGCCGGTCGGCGTCGAGCGCCGCCTGCCAACCACCCTGCAGGAAGGCGCGCAACCCGTCGGGAGTTCCATCGATCGCCTTGTCCGCGGCCTCGCGAACCTTCGGCCCACCCACACTGGAGATCTGCGTGGCCGCGAGCAGATCGTCAAGGCGCTGCGCCCCGGCGATGTCACTGTCCAGGAATCGTTTCACGTCCTGGTCGGAGCCGGCCAACGCAACCTCAGCCAGCTCGTGCATGCGAGGGCCGCCGTGGAGCCAGGCCTGGACCGTGCGCTCGCGGTTGCTCAGCTGAACCTGGTCGTCGGTCGGTTCGACGGCCGAAGCCGTCGGGATGCCCGCCCCCACCAGCCCCGCCGTCAGAGCCAGCGGCAGCAGGCCCAGGGAGAGCCTGCCCAGCAGCGGCGGCCTCCCCCTCCCCCGCCCCCGTGACCGGGATATCGAATGGTGCATCAGAAACCTCCACTGTCGGCATCGGCCGGATTCGCGGCCGCAGCGGAGCCTACGGCAGATGACGGTACGACAGAACGTTCACGAAGTCAGAAAGTTGCTCGAAAAATGGCCAATGAAACACCTGCCAAAGGGCAAAGCCAAGCAAATACAACCGCATCACCGATAGGCACCCAACCACTGGAAAAGCATGACATTCCGCCTGGCCAGAGCCTAGAAAGTGCTTGTCGAGCCGCCAGCCCATCTGGTTCGATGGCCCGGATTCCGGCTGCGGCACCGAAGGCGTCGATGCGGCAACTTCGGCTACTTCCACCGGCAATGATGTCTCGTCATTGCCGGTTGGTTCGCCCACCATTCAGGCCGGTCACCCGATTCCGCAGATCCGCCCGTCAGGGCAACACCAGATGAACGAAAAGGATTAGGCATGGCAAAGCGCTTGTCTCGCTTGCTCGTTGGCGCTGCGGTCGCCGTGGCCGCCACGCTCGGCGCCACCGCACTCGCCTCCGCCGACGGCACTCCGGCGGACAACTCGGCCGCGCCGGTGGCGGTCGAGGACTTCAACTACCCCGGCCCGGCGCCCTACCCCAACGTCAAGCTGCTGCGCGGCGACGGCCACATCGTGCTGTCCGACTGCGCCGTCGACAGCCAGATCAGCGTGTTCAGCTTCGACCTGCC
>NZ_JBHVEU010000807.1:0-1163 GCF_042802075.1 Kitasatospora sp. NPDC057518 | reverse complement strand
CTCCTGAGCCTGCGGGTCCGCCGACACCCCATCAGAAAGCTTGTACCGAACGGTCCGTTTCCTCATACTTCCGGTCAGCGCCGGTCAGGAGCTGATCATCCGCCGTGCTTCCGGAGAGCACCGGCCGGGGTCCGCCCATCGCCTGACCGCGCTTCACGGCCCCAACCCTCAGGGCCGTCGCCCCCCTCTGGAGGAGATCGGTGAGGACCATGCGCCCCACGCCCCGCACCGGCACCACACCCGGCACCACCCGCCGTACCGGCCGTACGCGCCGCTTCCGCCTGCTCGCCGCCGCCCTGGGCCTGCTGACCGCCACCGCGGTCGCCGCGCCGGGCGCCGCAGCCGCTCCCATCCCCACCGCCCCCACCGTCCCCACGGCCCCCACCGCCCGACCGGAACAGCTCCTGGCGGTCAGCGAGGCCATCCTGGGCGCCGAGGTCAACGGCACCGCCTGGTACGTCGACGAGGCCGCCGGACACGTCGTGGTGACCGCCGACAGCACCGTCTCCCCGGTCTCGCTCGCCAAGCTGATGAGCTCCGCCGGCGCCGACGCGTCCACCATCACCGTCCACCGGGTCCCCGGCGCGTTCACCCCGCTGCTCGCCGGCGGCGACGCCATCTACGGCGGCCAGTACCGCTGCTCGCTCGGCTTCAACGTGGTCAGCGGCAGCACCTACTACTTCCTCACCGCCGGGCATTGCGGCAACGTCGCCGCCAACTGGTACACCGACGTCAACCACGCCAACCTGATCGGCCCGACCATCGGCTCGACCTTCCCCGGCCACGACTACGCGCTGGTCCGCTACGACAACGGCGCGCTCAGCCACCCGGGCGGCTTCACCTCCGCCCCGGACGCCGTCGTCGGCGAGGCGGTGCAGCGCACCGGCTCGACCACCGGCACCCACGGCGGCACCGTCACCGGGCTCAACGCCACCGTGCGCTACACGGACGGCAGCACCGTCCGCGGCCTGATCCAGACCAACGTCTGCGCCGAGCAGGGCGACTCGGGCGGCCCGCTGTACGACGGGGCCAAGGCGCTCGGCCTCACCTCGGGCGGCAGCGGCGACTGCACCTCGGGCGGGACGACCTTCTACCAGCCCGTCAACGCGGCGCTCTCCGCGTACCAGGTCAGCGTGTACTGACACCGGCCGCTCCCTGCGAGC
>NZ_JBHVEU010000806.1:0-1200 GCF_042802075.1 Kitasatospora sp. NPDC057518 | reverse complement strand
GCCCGTGACCGACGGCCTGGCGCGCCCGGAGCAGCCACCAGGGCTCCGGGCGCGCGGGGAGCGGCCCCGCGGGGCAAAGGCGCTCGAGGTACGGGCGCGGACGCGACACGGCTCCGGGCCCCGCTCCCGAAGACTGCTGCCGCGCTGGCTGGACCCGTACATGGCGGCGCTGGCCGGGACGGTCGGGCTGGCCGCGCTGTTCCCGGCCTCCGGCGCCTCGGCACGGGTCGCCGAAGTGGCCTGCGACCTCGCGGTGGCGCTGCTGTTCTTCCTCTACGGCGCCCGGCTCTCCACCCGTGAGACGCTGGCCGGGCTGCGCCACCTGCGGCTGCACGGGCTGGTGCTGGCCACCACCTTCGTCCTCTTCCCGCTGCTCGGCGTGGCCACGGCACTGCTCGCGCCCGTCCCGCTCACCGGGCCGTTGCAGACCGGGGTGCTGTTCCTCTGCCTGGTGCCCTCGACGGTGCAGTCCTCGGTGGCGCTCACCGGCGCCGCCGGAGGCAACGTCCCGGCGGCGATCTGTGCCGGCACCTACTCCAGCCTGGCGGGTCTGGCGCTGACACCGCTGCTGGCGGCCTGGCTGCTGGGTTCGCACACCGAGCTGTCCGCCGACGGGCTGCTGCGGATCGGGCTGCAGCTGCTCGCGCCCTTCCTGCTCGGGCAGGTGCTGCGGCCGTGGCTCGGCGGTCCGCTGTCCCGGCACAAACGGGTGCTCACGCCGGTGGATCGCGGCTCGATCCTGCTGGTCGTCTACACGGCGTTCAGCGCGGCGGTGTCCCAGGGCATCTGGGGCCTGGCCACCCCGCTGGCACTGCTCGGGCTCCTCGCGGTGCTGCTCGCCCTGCTCGCCGCCGCCCTGGCGGCCACCGGGCTCGGTGCCCGGCTGCTGGGGCTCGACCGGGCGGCCACCGTGGCGGCGGTGCTCTGCGGTTCGCAGAAGAGCCTGGCCAACGGCCTGCCGATGGCCACCGTCCTGTTCGGAGCGCAAGCCGGGCTGATGGTGCTGCCGCTGATGCTCTACCACCAGCTCCAGCTGATCGTCGGCACCGTCCTCGCCGGTCGCTGGTCGCGGGCGACGGCGGGCGGCGCGGCGCCCGGCTCGGTCCCGCCCGCGCTCACCGGTCCGGGCGCTCCGCCAGCGCCCGGGTGATCCCCTGGCGCTGTATGTCCGAGGCCCCGGGCTGTGTGACTTGTGGTCTT
>NZ_JBHVEU010000805.1:0-1211 GCF_042802075.1 Kitasatospora sp. NPDC057518 | reverse complement strand
GCCCCTCCCCGTCCGGAGGCGGCGGCGCGGCCCGTTGTTCGGTTTCTGTGGCCCCAAGGGTGTCCGAGCGGGCCTTCGGACCCTGTAGCGTCGGAACTGCCATGGATATCGCCTACATTCCCAGCCCGTCGCGGGGCGTCCTGTACCTCGGACCGATCCCGCTGCGCGCCTACGCCTTCTGCATCATCCTCGGTGTCGTCGTGGCCGTCTGGCTCGGCAGCAAGCGCTGGGTCGCCCGGGGCGGTGCCAAGCACACCGTCGGCGACATCGCCGTGTGGGCCGTGCCGTTCGGCCTGGTCGGCGGCCGCCTCTACCACGTGATCACCGACGGCGGCCGCCTGTACTTCGCCGAGGGGAAGAACCCCTGGGACGCCCTCAAGATCTGGGAGGGCGGCCTCGGCATCTGGGGCGCGGTCGCGCTGGGCGCGGTCGGCGCCTGGATCGGCGCCCGCCGCCGGGGCGTGCCGCTGCCCGCGTACGCCGACGCCATCGCGCCGGGCATCGCCCTCGCGCAGGCGCTGGGCCGCTGGGGCAACTACTTCAACCAGGAGCTGTACGGCCGGTCGACCACCCTGCCGTGGGGCCTGGAGATCGACAAGACGCTGCCCAACGGCGAGGTCGTGAAGGGCGTCTACCAGCCGACCTTCCTGTACGAGTCGCTGTGGTGCGTCGGTGTCGCGCTGCTGGTGATCTGGGCGGACCGCCGCTTCACGCTGGGCCACGGCCGGGCGTTCGCGCTGTACGTGGCCGCGTACACGGTGGGCCGGTTCTGGATCGAGTGGCTGCGGATCGACGACGCGCACGTCTACTTCGGCCTGCGGCTGAACGACTGGGTGTCCATCGCGGTGTTCGTGGGCGCGGTGGCGTACTTCGTGATCGTGGGCAGGAAGCGGCCCGGGCGGGAGGACCCGGCGAGCATCGATCCGGCCGCGCAGGAGGAGCGGGACGCCGCGGCGGAGGCCGCCGCGACGGGCGGTGCCGCGACGGAGGCCGCCCGGGGCGAGGGCAAGGGCGGCAAGAAGGCCGAGAAGGCCGGGAAGGCCGAGGAGAAGGCCGACGGCAAGGCCGAGGAAAAGGCCGACGGGAAGCCGGTTCTGCGGAAGCCGGCCGGGCCCGTGGACGGGAAGCCGGCCGCCGAGACGGCCGGCGAGGACGTCAAGAACCCGATCTGACCTGGGAGTTCCCCCGGCTGAGGCCACCCTTCGCGAGGC
>NZ_JBHVEU010000804.1:0-1262 GCF_042802075.1 Kitasatospora sp. NPDC057518 | reverse complement strand
CGGCTGCGGTGGCAGCCGGACGCGCCGGATGCCCGCCTGGACGGCAGTGAGCCGGAACTCGACCATGTCCGGCCACTCCGAGAGGACGACCACCACCTATCGCTCATGCGCGGATGCGGTACGGGATCTCGCCAGGCCCCGGTTGTTCGAGAATCGCAGCGGCCACCTCCTGGCCGATGCGGGGCTCAGTCCGTCAGTTCCCACAGCAGCCGGTAGTAGGCGGTCCGCTCCGGGTCCGGGGCGATGCCGTAGGCGTCGAGCAGCGGCTGCTCCCAGCCCGGGCCGTAGTTCCACTGGGTGCTCCAGGTGGCGATGGCGAGGTCGGCCCAGCGGTCGGCGAGGCCGAGGGTGCCGAGGTCGACGTGGCCGGTGTGGGTGCCGTCGTCGCCGATCAGGGTGTTGGGGGCGCAGGCGTCGCCGTGGCAGACGACGAGGTGGTCGATCGGGGGGATGTCGGCGAGGGTGGCCAGGGCGCGTTCGACGGTGCCGTGGTGGCGCAGTTCCTCCGGCCAGTCGGCCGGGTCGGTGCGGCCCGCTTCCGCCTTGGCCCGGGCATTCGACAGGCGTGTTTCGGCGGACCAGTCGAAGGGGCAGTCCGCGACGGGCAGTGCGTCGTGGAGCGCCCGCAGGCCGGCGCCGATGGCGCGGACGGCGGTGGCGGGGTCGCGCTTCCAGTGCTCGTCCACGGCCGACCGGCCGGGCAGGCCCTGGGTGACGAGCCAGGATCCGGTTTCGTCGGCGCCCTCGCCGATGACCGGTGGCACCACGGCGAACCTCGCGGCCCAGCGCAGGCGGACCGCCTCCGCCGCGAGGTCGATGCCAGTGCCGGTGTCGCTGCCGCTGCCGCTGCCGGCCGGCGTCCACTTCACGAACTGCCGGGTGTCGCCGTGGCCGAGCTGGAAGGTCAGTCCGCCGAGTTCGTTCTCCCAGACGGCCCGGACCGGCCGTCCGGCCGCGAGCTCGGTGACGACGGGTGGCGGCTGGACGGGGCCCTGGGGCGCGGCGGCGATCATCCGCCCATTCTCACCGGGGCGGGTGGCAGCCTGCCAACCGTTTTGCGGGGTTCCGCCGCTACCAGGCGGCGGCCCGGAGGACGTCCTGGGCGAGGTCCTCGACCGACCGGTCGTCGGTCGGGACGCGGACCGCGCCGGCGCCGGGATCTCCTGGCGCCGGGATCTCCCGCCGCCGGGAGGGCGGGGCGGCGGCGCTCCCGTTCCCGGGTACGCCGCCGTCCGGCCACCGCCCGTCGGTCTCAGCCGAGC
>NZ_JBHVEU010000803.1:0-1251 GCF_042802075.1 Kitasatospora sp. NPDC057518 | reverse complement strand
GCTCAGCCGGGTGGCCGGGCGGGGCGGTGGCGCGGCGCCGGGGCGCCGTACGCGGGGTCGGTCAGGTGGCGTCGGGGTCGAACGGGGGGCGCTCGCCGGGGGCCAGCGGGGCGCCGGCGGAGGCGGGGGCGGGGGCCGGCGCGGACTTCTCGAAGCTGACGCTGCCGCTGCGGCCGTTGACCGGGGCCGCGGGCTTGTCGTCCAGGACGGAGCGGATGTCCAGCGAGTCCTTCATCCCCTTGAGGCCCAGCGGGTCCTCCTCGCCGCCCATGAGCTGCTTGCGGACGAAGGTCTTGGGGTTCAGGTCCTCGAACTCGAAGTCCTGGAAATCGGGGCCCAGCTCGCTGCGGATGTCCTCCTTCGCGTTGTCGGCGAAGGAACGGATCTTCCGGACGACGTTCATGGTGTCCTGGATCAGCTTCGGCAGTTTGTCCGGACCGAAGATGATGATGGCCATCACGACGAGGGTCAGCACCTCCAGCCCGCTCACGTCGCTGAACACCTTTGGCTCCCTAGCTCGTCGGACGACGGTTCCTACAGGGTAATGGCCACCGGCGAGTCCCTGGTCCACGCTGGGATGAAGCCGTGGTAAAGACCTGCCGGTGGCCGAGGCCGTCCGGACGGGGGATCGAGCGCGCGTCCCGGGTCCGTCGAGGGTTGTTCTAGCGGGTCTGCTGGCGCTGTGCCACGGCGCCCCCGGGGTAGCGCTCCGGGGAGCCCGGCGGGGTCGCGTCGCGGGTCGCGGCGACCGGGCGGCCGGGGAAGTCCACCGGGACCTGGGCGTTCATCGGGACGAGGCCGCCGCCGCGTCCGGTGCCGGAGCCGGGCGGGCTGACGGTGGTGCCGTGGCGCTCCTCGCCCTGCGTGCTGAGCCCGCCGACACCGCCGAGCGTCACCGCGGCGACGGAGAAGGCGCCCGCGGCGGCGAACACCAGCCGGCGGCCCCGCGCGGGCGGGCGGACGACGGCCGCGGAGGACTGCGGACGGGCGGGGGCGGCGGTGGGCTCGGGGCGGGCGGAGCGCCGGCCCATCAGCGGCCGCAGCACCGCGCCGCGCCCGAAGGCGCGCGGGTCGACCCCGGGCAGCGGCGTGTCCGCGCCGAGCGCGCCGGCGCCGAAGGAGGCCCCGGCACCGCGGCCGAAGGAGCCGCCGTCGAGCCGGCTGCCGCCGAGCGTCCCGGCGGCGGCGACCCCGCCGCCGGGCAGGTCGTCGTCGTCATCGCGGCGGCCGCGGCCGGCCGGCCAGTCGCCG
>NZ_JBHVEU010000802.1:0-1299 GCF_042802075.1 Kitasatospora sp. NPDC057518 | reverse complement strand
CCCTTCGGGGGCCGGTCGCCCGGCTCTGCTGTACCCCGGGGCGCCCTCCTGGGCCCGGCCGTTGCCCCGGGCCGTGGCCCCGGCGGCGTCCGACGCGGCGTCAGAACCCGGTGCCGGCACGTGACCGACCGCTCACCCGCCGCGACGACCGCGGCACCGGAGGCGCCTCGTTCGCGGCTGCCACCGGCGTTCGCGGGCGTTCACCGGTGGTCGCGGGTGGTCGCGGGTGGTCACAGCACCGAGCGCACCGCGTCCGCGACCGAGGACACCCTGGTGTAGACGCCGGGGTGGGCCGCCTCGGCACAGCCCGTCCCCCAGGAGACCAGGCCCACCAGCCGGCCGTCGACGATCATCGGGCCGCCGCTGTCGCCCTGGCAGGCGTCCTTGCCGCCCCTCTCCTCGCCCGCGCAGACCATGCCCCGGGCGTCGAACCTCCCGTCCTGCCCGCCCGGATAGGCCTGCGCACAGACCTGGTCCGGCACGACCGGCACGGACACCCCGCGCAGCACGGGCGAGTAGTCGCCCCGCCCCGTGGTGTCACCCCAGCCGTACACCTGGGTCGTGGTCCCGGCCGCGTACGGTTCGGTCTCGCCCTGGCCGACCAGCTCGACCACCGGCAGGGCGCCCTGGGACTCGGCGAGGGTGAGCACCGCGACATCGTTCATGTTGGCGGCGAAGGAGTAGTCGGGGTGGATCCAGACCGACCGCACCGCCACCTCCCGGCCGGACGTACCGCGCATGTCGTCCCGGCCGACGATCACCTTCAGGCCCGGCCGGTCCACCCGGCCCCTGGCCTCGTCGTAGAAGCAGTGCGCGGCCGTCACCACCTTGGTCGGGGTGACCAGCGCACCCCCGCAGAACTGGCCGGAACGGCCGCTGCCGAACTGCTGGCGGCTGGACAGCGCCACGATCCACGGGTGGTCCGCGGTGCTCACCGCGCTGCCGCCGACCACCCGGCGCTGTGCCTCGGCCGGCGCCGCGGTGCCGAGGGCGACCAGCGGAACGGGAACGGCGGCGAGCAGCGCCAGCACGGCGGCCCTGCGGCGGCGGCCCGCCCGGTCGGCGGCCGGGTCGGCGGGGTCCGCCGGGAACGGGGCGGGCGTCGGCAGGTCTGTGCGGTCCGGCTCGGTCGGCACCGTGACTCCAGGAGGCTCGGAAGCGGGCAACCGGCACAGCGTAGGTGACCGGCTACACGGCGCGACCGCTTCCCGCCGCGCCGCCACCCGGACGAGGGACAACCACCACCCGTACGCTGACGCGCCCGGGCCCGGACAGCCGCGAAGGCCCGGAGCCGTACCG
>NZ_JBHVEU010000801.1:0-1302 GCF_042802075.1 Kitasatospora sp. NPDC057518 | reverse complement strand
CAGGTACAGTGCCGTGCGGGACGGTGCCGTACGACTGCGGCACCCCCGCACGGACCGGCCGGTACGCCGGCCGCCATCCCTCCGGCGCCGGCCCGGGTCGGCGCACGGTCCCGCTGAGAGGACTCGGATGCGTCCCTTCCGTATCGACATCCCGCAAGAAGCCCTCGACGACCTGGACCGCCGGCTCGCGGCCACCCGCTGGCCCGGCGAAGTCCCCGGCGCCGGCTGGCGGCGCGGCGTGCCGCTCGGCTACCTGAAGGACCTGGCCGAGTACTGGCGCACCGGCTTCGACTGGCGCAAGGCCGAGGCGCACCTCAACTCCTTCCCGCAGTTCCTGACCGAAGTCGACGGCGTGGACGTCCACTTCCTGCACGTCCGCTCGCCCGAGCCGGACGCCCTGCCGCTGGTCGTCACCCACGGCTGGCCCGGCTCGGTGGCGGAGTTCCTGGACGTGATCGGCCCGCTGACCGATCCGCAGGCCCACGGCGGCGATCCCGCCGACGCGTTCCACCTGGTCATACCCTCGCTGCCCGGCTACGGCTTCTCCGGCCACCCCCGGGAGGCCGGCTGGGACACCGCCCGGGTCGCCCGGGCCTGGGCCGAGCTGATGCGCCGGCTCGGCTACGACCGGTACCTCGTCCAGGGCGGCGACTGGGGCATGCCGGTCTCGCTGCAGCTGGGCCTGGCCGACCCGGAGCACGTGGCCGGCGTCCACCTCAACATGCTCGCCACCTTCCCGCCGCAGGACCCGGCCGAGTTCGCGCGGCTGGACCCGGCGGACCGGGCCCGGCTGGAGTTCGCCGGGTACTTCGAGCAGGACGGGGCCGGCTGGCGGAAGATCCAGTCCACCCGGCCGCAGACCCTCGCGTACGGCCTGACCGATTCGCCGGTGGGCCAACTCGCCTGGATCGTCGAGAAGTTCATGGAGTGGACGGCGGCCGGGACGGTTCCCGAGGACGTCGTCGACCGGGACCGGCTGCTGACCGACGTGGCGATCTACTGGTTCACCGCCTCCGCCGGCTCCAGCGCCCAGCTCTACTACGAGTCCAACCGGCTGGACGCCGACTTCCTCCGCACCTGGGCCGGCCCCTGGCCGCTGTCCGCTCCGGTCGGGGTGGCGGTGTTCCCCGAGGACGCGGTCCGGCCGGTCCGGCGCTGGGCGGAACGGATCCTGCCGACCCTCGCCCACTGGTCCGAGTTCGACCGCGGCGGGCACTTCGCCGCCCTGGAGCAGCCCGGGCTGTTCGTCGACGACGTCCGGGAGTTCGCGCGTCGGGTCCGCTGAGCGGACCGTTCACGGAG
>NZ_JBHVEU010000800.1:0-1323 GCF_042802075.1 Kitasatospora sp. NPDC057518 | reverse complement strand
ACCTCCGACCGCGGCGTCACCGCCGCCGACCTCGCCGCCCGCCGCACCGCCCTCGGACTCGACCGCCCGGTCGCGGAACGCTTCTGGGACTGGATGACCGGCCTGCCCACCGGCGACCTCGGCACCACCGCGCGCGGCCAGCACGTCACCGACGTCCTCGCCGGCCCCTTCCCCAACACCCTGCTGCTCGGCACCCTGGCCCTCGCCCTGAGCACCATCGGCGCCCTCGCGCTCGGCAGTTGGGCCGCGCTGCGCCCCGGCGGGCGCACCGACCGGGCCGTCGACGCGCTCTCCACCGCCGCGTTCGCCCTGCCGGAGTTCGTCGTCTCCGTCGCCCTCCTGCTCCTGCTCTCCCAGTGGACCGGCTGGCTGCCCGCCGTCACCCTCACCGGCCCCGACGGCGCCCCCGAATCCTGGACCATGCTCGTCCTGCCACTGCTCTCCCTGGCCGTCCCCCAGATCGGCTGGAACACCCGCATCGTGCGCGGCGCCCTCGCCGACCAGGCCGCGCTGCCGCACGTCCAGGCCGCCGTCCTCGACGGCCTGCCGCGCCGGCGCGTCCTCGGCCACCACATGCTCCCCGGCGCGCTGCCCGCCATCGCCGTCGGCATCGCCACCTCCGCCGGCATGCTGCTGGGCGGCACCGTCGTCGTCGAGACCCTCTTCAACTACCCCGGCATCGGCGCCGTCCTGGCCGGAGCCATCACCGACCGCGACACCCCGCTCATCGCCGGCGTCGTGGCCGCGGCCGGCGCCGCCATCAGCCTGCTCCTGCTGCTGGCCGACCTCGTCCGCACCACCGCCCTCGGAGAGGAGCGCCGATGACCGCCGACGCCCCGACAGCAGCGGCCCCCGCGCCCGCCACCCGGCGCACGGCGCGCGCCCTCGTCCGCGCCGTCCCCGCGCTGCTCCTCGTCCTCCTCGCCCTCGTGGGGCCGCTCCTGGCGCCCCACCCGATCGACACCCCGGTCACCTTCCCGTACGCCGGGGCCGGCGCCGACGCGCCGCTCGGCGGCGACCAGCTCGGCCGCGACGTCCTCAGCCGCCTGCTGACCGGCGGCGCGCCCCTGATCGCCACCGCCCTGGCCATCGCCCTCGTCGTCACCGCCGCCGCCACCGCCCTCGGCATCCTCGCCGCCCTGCGGCCCCGGCTGGGCCGGTGGATCGAACGCCTCGCCGACCTGACGATCCTCCTGCCCTCCGTCCTCGCCATCATGCTCATCGCCCTGGCCTGGCCCGCCGGGGGACGCCTGGCCGTCGCGGCCGCCGCCGTCCTCCTGGGCATCCCGTACGCGGTGCGCATCGTCGCCGCCGCGGCCGCCC
>NZ_JBHVEU010000799.1:0-1346 GCF_042802075.1 Kitasatospora sp. NPDC057518 | reverse complement strand
CGAGGCCGGTCTGGGCGAGGCCGGGACCGCGAACCCGGCGGGCTGCCGCGGGTCGCACCAGGGGGACGCTCGCGGGGTCGGGCGGGCCCCCGGCGTGGGCAGGGGGGCCGGCCCGAGGCCCGGGTCAGCGGCAGAGGGCCGCGTCCAGGGCGTCCGTCATGTGCTGCGCGCCGGCCTCGCCCGGAACGGTGGTGACGGTGATGGTGGCGGCGCGACCGTCCTCGGTGACGCCGCCGCGGGACCGGTAGCCGGGGGCGGTGCCGCCGTGGCCCCAGACGAGGCCGCCGCAGGAGAGCGGCCTGCTCTGCAGGCCCAGTCCGTAGCGGATCCCCTGGCCGATCAGATCGGCGGGGACGGTGGTGCGCATCTCGGCGAGCTGCGCCGCGGGCAGGAGCCGGCCGCCGAGGAGCGCGGTGAAGAACGTGTTGAGGTCGGTGTTGGTCGAGACGATCGCCCCCGTCGCCCAGGCCATCGAGGAGTCCATCTCGGTGTAGTCGAACCGGGGCGCGCCCGGTGTGCCCGGAAGGTAGCCGTGGGGGTGGGCCTCGTGGACGGTGGTGTCACCGACGGCGGGGAAGTAGGTGTGGCGCAGGCCGATGCGGTCGATGACGCGCTTGGTGATCTCCTCGCCGACGGGCCGTCCGGTGATCTTCTGGACGAGGAGCCCGGCGACGATGTAGTTGGTGTTGCTGTACGCCCAGCCGGTACCCGCGGGGAAGAGGGCCTTCTGGGCGAGGGCGCCGTCGAGGAGGTCGCGGGGCTCGAAGTAGCGGTACTGCACCGTGGTGAAGTCCGAGAGTTCGGGGGAGTCCATGTAGTCGGGCAGGCCGCTGGTGTGCTGGAGCAGTTGGCGGACGGTGATCTCGCGTCCGTCGATGCCGTCGCCGCGCAGCAGGCCCGGCAGGTAGGTCTCGATGGGGGAGTCCAGGCCCACCTTTCCTTCGGCGACGAGCTGGAGGACGACGACGGCGGTGAAGGTCTTGGTGTTGCTGCCGGCGCGGATCTGCCCGTCCACGGGGACCTTGGCCCCGGTGGCGAGGTCGCCGACGCCGGCGGTGTAGTTGCGGGTGCGGCCGTCGCGGCCCTTGACGGCGGCCAGGGCGGCGGGCAGGCCGTCGTCCTTGACCAGGGCGTCCAGGCTCTGTTGGACGACGTCGGGCCTGCCGCCGGCGAACGCCGTGGTCGGCGCCAGGACGCCGGCGGCCACGGCGGTGACGGTCGCCACGGCCGCCACCACCCGGTGCCGGCCACGGCGTCCGCGATGGGTTCGGTTGTGCTGTACGTGCTCGTTCATGGAGGAACTCCTCTGCTGGAGGCGGGAATTGGCGGGGCGGGCGGGTTCCGCG
>NZ_JBHVEU010000798.1:0-1356 GCF_042802075.1 Kitasatospora sp. NPDC057518 | reverse complement strand
CGCAACACGACCCACCCCCACAGACAGCCAACCCGCCCCGACCGGCACACACTTACTGTCCCACGCCCAACCCAACCGACTTCGCCAGCAGAGTCACCTCACCGACTTCCTGTGCAGCATCGCGGCCGGTCGGAGTGGAGCCGGGGATGCTTCCGGCCCCCGGCGCGCCGAACGGCCCGCTCCGACGGCACCGGCCGGCGCACCCGTGCGGACCGGTTTCGTGTGACAACCACTCAGCCAGGCACCAAGCGTGACGCCATGGACACTTTGAGTGTCAGTGGTGACTCCTACGGTTACCGAGACACAGTCAATCGATGGGAGAAGAACATGACTTCGCCGAAGAAGCCACGCCGCAACTACAGCAGCGGCACCGTCGCCGGGCTCCTCACCCTGGCCCGCGGCGGCTGCTACTGGCCCGAATGCAAGGAGCCCACCGTCCGTATGGTCGAGGGCGATCCCATCCAGAACCTTCAGATCGCCCACATCCGTGCACTGGAGGACAACGGCCCCCGTGCCGAGCCCACCTGGTCGGAAGCCGAGCGCAACCATTTCTCCAACCTGATCCTGCTCTGCACCGTCCACCACAAGGTGATCGACGGCCCTCGCAGCGGGGCGTTCTCGGTCGAGTTGCTTCTCGACTGGAAGAAGGCCCGCGAGGCCGACGGGGTCGACGCGCTCGAAGGGCTCGGGGACCTCACCAAGGCCGACCTCGGCGAGCTCATCCGTGAGGCCCAGGCCGAGTTCGCCGAACGCCTCGGCCCGGCCCTCGACGAGTTCGCGAAGTCGGCCCCAGAACTCGCCTCCGTCCTCAAGCTGGCCACCTCCGAGTTCGCGGAGCTGCGCAACCACCGCGGCGGCGTTTCCGAAGACACCGCCATGCTCCTGCAGGATGCCGCCCGCTCGCTGCGCGGGCTGGAGGACAACGCCAACACGCTCAGCCGGGCGGCACGCGACCTGAAGGGTTTGGAGGACAGCGCTTGCACCCTGGCGGATGCCGCAGACGGGCTGAAGGGCCTGGAAGGCAACGCGGCGGCGCTCGCGGCGGCCGCCCAACGGCTGCGGGGCCTGGAGAGCATCGCGAGCATGCTGGCGAGCGCCGCGAACAAGCTGGGGAACCTGGAAGGCCAGTCCTGGGAACTCAAGGAAGCCTCGCAGGAAATCAAGGAAGCCGCCAGGGAGGTTCTTCGGGCGACCGAGGCCCTGAACGAGGCACGCCGCCGCAACCGGTGACGGACGCTGCCCGCTCAGCCTCCCCGGGGCGACCGAGCCCCGGGGAGGCGCTCCGGCCCGCTTTCACGCACCCGAAGACTTCGGGCCCGCTCGTCCGGGTCCTGCCGTGACCGGTCTTCCCCGAGG
>NZ_JBHVEU010000797.1:0-1366 GCF_042802075.1 Kitasatospora sp. NPDC057518 | reverse complement strand
GCCCTTCGTCACGGGCGTCAGTGGGTGCGGAAGGCCAGCACCACGTTGTGGCCGCCGAAGCCGAACGAGTTGTTCAGCGCGGCGATCCGGCCCTCGGGCAGCTTGCGGGCCTCGTCGCGGACGATGTCGGCCTCCACGTCGTCGTCCAGCTCGTCCACGTTGATGGTCGGCGGGGCGATCCGGTGGTACAGGGCCAGCACGGTGGCGACGGTCTCGATGCCGCCGGCGCCGCCCAGCAGGTGGCCGGTCATCGACTTGGTGGCCGAGACGGCGATGTGGTCGAGGTCGTCGCCCAGCTCCTTGCGCAGCGCCTTCAGCTCGGCGGTGTCGCCCTGCGGGGTCGAGGTGGCGTGCGCGTTGACGTGCACGATCTCGGCCTTGTCCAGCTCGTTGCGCTCGAACAGGTCGGCCAGCGCGCGGGCCACGCCGGCGCCGGTCGGCTCGGGCTGGGCGATGTGGTGGGCGTCCGAGGACAGGCCCTGGCCCACGGCCTCGCAGTAGATCCGGGCGCCGCGCGCCTCGGCGTGCTCGATCGACTCCAGCACGACCACACCGGCGCCCTCGCCCAGCACGAAGCCGTCGCGGCCCTTGTCGTACGGGCGGGAGGCGCGCTGGGGCTGGTCGTTGTTCTTGGACATCGCCATCATGTTGGCGAACGCGGCGATCGGCAGCGGGTGGATCGCGGCCTCGGTGCCGCCGGCCACCACGACGTCGGCGCGGCCGGTGCGGATCATCTCGATCGCGTAGCCGATCGCCTCGGCGCCGGAGGCGCAGGCGGAGACGGGGGTGTGCACACCCGCGCGGGCGCCGACCTCCAGGCCGACGTTGGCCGCCGGGGAGTTGGGCATCAGCATCGGGACGGTGTGCGGGGAGACCTTGCGGGCGCCCTTCTCCTTCAGCACGTCGTACTGGTCGAGGAGGGTGGTCACGCCGCCGATGCCGGAGGCGATGACGGTGCCCAGGCGCTCGGGGGCGAGCTTGGAGGACTCGTCGGTGGCGGGGGTCTCGAAGCCCGCGTCGGCCCAGGCCTCGCGGGCGGCGATCAGCGCGAACTGGGCCGAGCGGTCCAGCTTGCGGGCCAGCGGGCGGGGCAGGATGGTGCCGGGCTCGACGGCGGTGCGTGCGGCGATCTTGACGGGCAGGTCCTCGGCCCACTCCTCGGTCAGGGCGACCACGCCGGACTTGCCGGCGACCAGGTTCTCCCAGGTGCTGGCGGCGTCGGCGCCCAGCGGCGTGAAGGCGCCGATACCCGTGACGACCACGGTGCGGTTTTCAGCGGTCACTGGTTTCTTCTTCTCTCACGTGTGCAGGGGTCGGCGGCGTGCCGAGGATGGGCCCGGCCGGGCGCCCCGGTGAGGGGGCGTCC
>NZ_JBHVEU010000796.1:0-1368 GCF_042802075.1 Kitasatospora sp. NPDC057518 | reverse complement strand
ACCCGTGGACCGCCGACACCGCCCAGACCGCGCTGCGCGAGGCCGCCACCGACGCGGGCGTCGCCCTGCTCTCGGTGCGCCGCGAGACCCGCTGGGAACACCTCGACTCGCTGGCCCGGGCGATCATCGCCGGCCCGGACGCCCCGGACGCCCCCGGCGCCCCCGAGCCCAACGCGGGCGACCTCTTCTCCCTCGCCCAGACCGTCGCCGTCCTCACCAACGGCATCGTCTCGATCGAGGACACCTCCAGCCGGGTGCTGGCCTACTCCCGCTCCTCCGACTCCGACGAGGTCGACGACCTGCGCCGGCTGTCCATCCTCGGCTGGCAGGGCCCGGAGCCGTACCTGTCCAAGCTCCGCGAGTGGGGCATCTTCCAGCACCTGCGCAGCTCGGACACCCCGATCGCGGTCGAGCCGCACCCCGAGCTGGGCCTGCGCCGCCGCCTCGCGGTCGGCATCCGGGCCGGGGCGCAGCCGCTCGGCACCATCTGGGTGCAGGAGGGCGCCCAGCCGCTGGCCCCGCTGGCCGAACAGTCCCTGGTCGGCGCCGCCCGGGTCGCGGCCGCCCAGCTGGTGCGCCGCCGCCGGGAGCTGTCCGCCGACGTCCGGCTCACCCAGACGCTGCTGACCGGCCTGCTGGAGGGCTCCACCGGCCCCCAGTCGCTCGCCACCCACCTCGGCCTGGACCTGCGCCGCCCGGCCACCGTGCTGGCCTACAGCGCGCACACCACCGACGTGCTGCACCGCTCCGACGTCACCGGCCTGATCTCGGTGCACACCGCCGCCCGGCACCGCACCGCGCTGCTCGCCCCGATCGAGTCCCGGGTGTACGTGCTGCTGCCCGAGCTGCCGCCCGGCCTGCCGATGACCACCGTGCGCGACTGGGCCTTCGAGGTGGTGGCGGCCGCCCGGGAGCACCTCGGCGTCCCGCTGCGCGCCGCGATCGGCTCGACCGTCGACGGCCTGGCCCAGGTCCCCGACTCCCGCGCCCAGGCGGACCGCATCCTGGACGCGATGGGCCGCGGCGGAGTGGACCTCGACGTCGCGGCACTGATCGACGTCCAGGCGGAGGTGCTGGTCAGCGAGATGCTCGCGCTGCTCCAGGAGCGCACCGGCCTGCGCGACCCGCGGCTGACCGCGCTCACCGCGTACGACCGCCGGCACGGCACCCGGCTCGCCGAGTCGGTGCTGGCCTGGCTGGACGCGCTCGGCGAGGTCCGGGTGGCCGCGGACGCCCTGCACATCCACCCCAACACCCTGCGCTACCGGGTGCGCCGCGCCGAGCAGTTGACCGGCATCGACCTCGCCCAGCCGCAGCAGCGGCTGCTGGCGATGCTGCAACTGCGGCTGCCCGCGGACGAGTAGTCCG
>NZ_JBHVEU010000795.1:0-1369 GCF_042802075.1 Kitasatospora sp. NPDC057518 | reverse complement strand
GGGCCGGCGAGGAGGAGGTCCTGCCCCTGCTCACCGAGCGGGTCTCGATCGCCGCCGTCAACGGCCCCCGCTCCGTCGTGATCGCCGGCGACGCCGCCGAAGTCCGGGCCGTCGCCGCACAGTTCGACAAGGCCCGCGAACTGCGCGTCAGCCACGCCTTCCACTCCCCGCTCATGGAGCCGATGCTCGACGAGTTCCGCGACACCCTCGCCCAACTCACCTACCACGCCCCCGCCATCCCGATCGTCTCCACCCTCACCGGCCGACCCGCCACCACCGACCAGCTCACCGACCCCGACTACTGGATCCGCCACGCCCGCCACACCGTCCGCTTCCACGACGCCGTGGAGACGCTGCTGGCGGAGGGCGTCACCACCTTCCTGGAGCTCGGCCCCGACGCCGTGCTCACCGCCATGGGCCAGGAGTTCCTGGACGGCACGGCGGCCGGCGGCCGGGCGGCCCTGGTCGCCGCGCAACGCCGGGACCGCTCCGAGGAGTTCGCCCTGGCGTCCGCGCTGGCCGCGCTGCACCTGCGCGGCGTGCCGGTGGACTGGACGGCGTTCCACGCGGACGGCCACAGGGTCGACCTGCCGACCTACGCCTTCCAGCGCGGGCGGTACTGGCTGGACGTCGTCCAGCCGAAGGCCGGGGCCGGGACGGCCGATCCGCTGGACGCCTCCTTCTGGGCGGCCGTCGAGCAGCAGGACGAGGCCTCGCTGGCCGCCGTCCTGCGACTGGAGGGCGACGGCGGGGACCTCCCGTCCGAACTGCGGGCCGCACTGCCGCTGCTCGCCGCATGGCGGCGCGCCGCCAGGGCGGACGCCCCCGCGCCGCGGCCGGCCGACGCGCGGGACGCCGACGCGCCGGGCACCGGTGAGCGGCCGGACCGGTCCGCCGGGCTGCGGGAGCGGCTCGCCGGACTCACCGAGCCGGAGCGCGACGAGCTGCTGCTGGAGCTGATCGAGGAGTGCGTCGCCGGGGTGCTCGGCGAGGCCCCGCACAACGGCCTCGACCCCGAGTGCGGCTTCCTGGAGCAGGGCTTCGACTCCCTGACCGCGGTCGAGCTGCGCAAGCTGCTCACCGACGCCACCGGTCTGCGCCTGAGCAGCACGCTGATCTTCGACTACCCGACCCCCGCCGCCCTCGCCAAGCAGCTGCGCACGGCGCTGGACCCCGAGCTGCCGGGCGTCGGCCCGGCCGCGGGCGACGGCGCCGGGGCGACCGGCACCGCCGAGGCGGTCGGCGACGAGCTGATCGACGACATGGATCTGGCCGAGCTGCTCCGCCTGGCCCGCGACAACGGCAGTCGAAGTACTGACCTGGGAAGCACGTGAGCGAATCTGGCCAATGTCCGAGCATGGGGTGGGGA
>NZ_JBHVEU010000794.1:0-1375 GCF_042802075.1 Kitasatospora sp. NPDC057518 | reverse complement strand
CCCGCACCCTCGGACGCGGGCCCGCCCAACGTCATTGATCGGCCACCGGCCCTGCACGGCGGGTCGGCTCGCCGCGCGTAGGAAGTCGGCCCGGCCGACTTCCTACGCAGCGGTAGCGGCGCTGGGCGGTGGGACGAAGCACTGCTCGGCTACCAACCATCACCGTCGCCGAGATCCCCTAGCTGGTGCGGTACTTGACCGCCGCCGGCATCCGCTCGGTGAAGAGGTTCGCCGACAGTCCGCGTCGCGACGAGCGGGCCGCCGGTGCCCTAGCGTCGGACAGCCTGAAGGTGCGCTGCCAGGGACTCCGAGCCCGGCATGGCCGTGATGACGGAGAACTGCCTGTGCGGCCACAACGACACCGGCGAGTGCCATCTGACCGTCGGCACCCGGATCGATCTGGAAACGACGGCCGCACTGACCGTCATCCAGGCCGGGGCCGGCGCCGACATCGTCGGCCCTGCCGCGATGACCCGGGGTACCACCCGGGCCGTGCGGCAGGCGCTGGACGAGGCCGGTCACCGGGACGTGGCGACCATGCCGCACCTGATCTTCGACTCCGCCCTCTACGAGGGCTACCGCACCACCATGCGGGCCGTCCCCACCCCCGGCGCCTGGCGCCCGCCGCCCGCCGCCCGTTCCAGATCAGCCCTCGCAGCCCGGAGACCGCCGTCGACACCACTGGACTCGCCTTCCTCGGCGAGGGGGCGAACATGCTCCAGCTGGAGCCCGCCGTTCTCCGTCTCCGGCGGATCCACCCGCCTCGCCCCGCCCGACCCGGCCACCGGACAACGGGACTTCCGCCCGCCGGCGGAGTTGTTCACCATGCTCAAGCGGGCCGGGGCCGACCGGATCATCACGCATGCGGCCTTGGACCTGGCCCGCCCGCGCGCCTGGGACTTGCCCGCCCGATCATGTGGCTATCGGTCGCCTTGCTCGTTGGTCTGGGCATGGGACGGGGTGATCTGACAGCTGAGGAGTGGGAGCGGCTGCGGCCGGGGACCTGGGCCGCTCGCGCGGCGGGTCACCACCAAGCTCCACCCGAGTGCGGACGACCGCTGCCGCCCACTGTCCCTGGTCGTCACGCCGGGGCAGCGGGCGAACCGCACCCGGTTCATACCCGTGCTGGAAAAGATCCGCGTCCCGAGGACCAGGCCCGGCAGGCCCCGCAAGGGGCCCGACAGCCTGGCCGCCCGCCTGCGCAAGAGCTCACGCGGCGGGCAGCCAGCGGGATTTGACGAGGAGCTGTACAAAAAGCGACACCGTCGAACAGGCCGTCAACTAGGGCCTGTGTGATGTTGTGATCAGTTGGGTGGTCGCACGAGGTCGTCTATCCAGATCATTGAGGCGCGGAGGTGGAGGCCTGCGAGGTAGC
>NZ_JBHVEU010000793.1:0-1398 GCF_042802075.1 Kitasatospora sp. NPDC057518 | reverse complement strand
GCATCCACGGCGGTCCGGGCCCGCGGTCCGGGGCGGGATCCCTCAGTCCGTCGGTGGCCGCTCGATCAGCTTCTGCTGCCGCCTGGCCTGCTTGGCGGCCTTGCGGTCGGCTTTGGTCATCGCGCCGGAATCCGTGCCGGCGGGGGCGTCGACGGCCGCCGGGGCGGTGCCGGAGGGGCTCGCCGGTTGCGCCGGGGGCTCGGCCTTGGACTTGCGCAGACTCTTGGCGACCCTCTCCAGGGTCCGTCCGATCTCCCGGAGGCGCTCCCACTCCTCGGGCTCGAAGTCGCCCGTGTGGTCCTTCCGGTAGCGGCCCAGTTCCTGCGTGAACTGGGCCGCTTTCTTCAGGCCGTGGTGGATGAGCTCGTCGTTGTCCGCGTTCTCGGCCAGTACGTCCGCCAGTTCCCCCTCGGCGGTGATCTGCGAGTGGAGGGTCAGCAGGTCACGGGCGTCCCTCAGCCGCTTCTCCGCCAGGACCTCTCCCTCCTTCTCCTTGCGCATGGCGAAGGCGGTCACCTTGTCCGTGAACAGGCGCAGCGGCGCCACGACCGTCAGGGGGACCCGGGCGGAGCTCTCGTGCACCTGCATGTCCCGCGTCTCCGTGGGCACTTTGCCCAGCGTGACGCTGACCTCGGCCCCGCCGAACGTGCCCTTCACCGTCGTGCCGTTGGCGTCCGTGCCCGCTTCGTCCTGCAGCAGGGCTTCGAGGTACGCGACGACCTGCCGGCGCAGCTCCGGGTCCTGGCCCTCGGGGTCGGCGATGTGGAGCCGCAGATCGAGGTCCTGGACGGGCCGTGCGGCCTTCAGCGCGGCCACCCCGCCTCCGCCGCCGATGCTCAGGTGCAGCCCGCTGAGACCCAGCCGGTCCTTGACGTCGTCGTTGATGACCCGTTCCAACGTGGCCGCGACGCCCAGCCGGAACTCGGATTCGGCGTCGGTGTCCGATCCGCCTTCGGCGCGCTGGACGGCGGCCGGAGGACGGGCCGGGACGTGGCCGACGGTGTGTCGGTGCTGTTCGGGCCGGGCCTGGGAGTGGCCGACCTGGGAGTGGCCGGTCTGGGATCGGCCGGCCTGGCGGAGCATCTGGACGACCGCGGCGTTGCCGACCGTGGCCTGGAGGCCGAGCAGCCGCGTGGGCGGGGCGGGGCTGGGCTTGCGGGCGGGGGTACGGCCGCCTGTCTCGGTGGCTCTGGTGGTCTCGTGATCGTGCAAGGAAGGCTCTCCACGGGCGCGGGGCGGTCGACTCCTCCTTGATACTGGGCGGGGGCGAACCAGTGCCAGGTACGGGCGGGCAGCAAAGGTTGCCCGGGCGGGCAACGCGCCGGTACGTGCGCGAACTCGCCTGCGGGGCAGGTGGCCACGACTCCGCCGAACAGTGGGCCCGGACCGCGTCCGGCG
>NZ_JBHVEU010000792.1:0-1402 GCF_042802075.1 Kitasatospora sp. NPDC057518 | reverse complement strand
GGCGAGACGCTGCACACGGACCCCCCGGCAGTGGTCGTGGTGGACTGACTGCCGCTCCGGTGGGGCGCATCAAGCGCTTCATGGGCCTGTGGGGGGGGCCGTCCTCGGCCGGCCACACCACTCGCCTGAGCAGGGCCGTCCGGGATGGACGGCCCTGCTGCGTTTTCCGTAGGACGGGCCCCTCGCCCCGGACGGCCGCCACCACCGCCGTACCGAGGAGAGACACCTTGACCACCGCCACCGTCCCCACCGCCACCGTCCCCACCACTGCCGGTCCCGCCGCCGCCGCGGCCACCGCCGTCGCCGCCGCGTCCGTCCTGTCCGACGACCCGGCAGCCCACCGCGTCCTCACCGGGGACCGCCCCACCGGACCGCTCCACCTCGGCCACTACTTCGGCACCCTGCGCAACCGGGTCCGGCTCCAGGACCAGGGCGTCGAGATGTTCGTCGTGGTCGCCGACTACCAGGTCATCACCGACCGCGACCTCGCCGACCGGCTCGCCGAGCACACCGAGAACCTCGTCCTCGACTACCTCGCCGCCGGCCTCGACCCCGAGCGGGCGACGATCTTCCCGCACAGCGCCGTCCCCGCCCTCAACCAGCTGCTGCTCCCCTTCCTCAGCCTGGTCAGCGTCGCAGAGCTGGGCCGCAACCCCACCGTCAAGGACGAGATCACCCACTCCCGGCAGTCCGCCGTCAGCGGGCTGATGTTCACCTACCCCGTCCACCAGGCCGCCGACATCCTCTTCTGCAAGGCCGACCTGGTCCCGGTCGGCCAGGACCAGCTGCCCCATCTCGAAGTCGCCCGCACCGTCGCCCGCCGCTTCAACGAGCGCTACCCGCACGCTGACGGCAGCGCCGTCTTCCCCCGCCCGCAGGCCCTGCTCTCCGAAGCCCCGATGCTGCTCGGCACCGACGGCGGAAAGATGAGCAAGAGCCGGGGCAACGCCGTCGCCCTCGGCGCCACCGAGGACGAGACCGCCCGGATCATCCGTGGCGCCAGGACCGACGCCGACCGCCGGATCGGCTACGACCCGGTCGACCGGCCCGAGGTCTCCAGCCTCGTCCTGCTCGCCGCCCTCTGCCAGGACCGGGCCCCCGAGGCCGTCGCCGAGGAGATCGGCGACGGCGGCGCCGCCGCGCTCAAGCGCACCGTCACGGAGTCCGTCAACGAGTTCCTCCGCCCACTGCGCGCCCGCCGCGCCGAACTCGCCGCCGACCGGGGGCACCTGCGGCAGGTCCTGCGCGACGGTGCCGAGCGGGCCAACGCCGTCGCCGACGCCACCCTCGCCGAGGTGCGGGAGGTGATGGGGGCGGCGATCTGAAGAGCCCTCACGCCGGCCGGCGGACATCGGCCGGTCGGCACGGGGCATATCGTCACCGGGCGGTCGCGGCCACGGCG
>NZ_JBHVEU010000791.1:0-1426 GCF_042802075.1 Kitasatospora sp. NPDC057518 | reverse complement strand
CGTCCGTCGGGTGGCGGTTTCAACCGCGACCGTGGCGACCGTCCGGCCGGCGGTGGTTTCCGCCGTGACGACCGCCCCTCCGGTGGCTTCAACCGTGACGACCGCGGCGGCGACCGTGGCGGCTTCCGCCGTGACGACCGCCCCTCCGGCGGTTTCAACCGCGATGACCGTGGTGGCGACCGTGGCGGTTTCCGTCGTGACGACCGTCCGTCGGGTGGCGGTTTCAACCGCGACCGTGGCGACCGTCCGGCCGGCGGTGGTTTCCGTCGTGACGACCGCCCCTCCGGTGGCTTCAACCGCGATGACCGCGGTGGCGACCGTGGCGGCTTCCGCCGTGACGACCGTGGTGGCGACCGCGGCGGCTTCCGCCGTGACGACCGCCCGTCGGGTGGCGGCTACCGCCGTGACCGGGACGAGCGCGGCGGCGACCGCCGGGAGTACGACGACCGCCGGGGCAACTACGAGCCCGTCAAGCGTCTGCCGATCCCGGAGGACGTCACCGGCTACGAGCTGGACGCGGACGTGCGCCAGGAGCTCAAGAGCCTGCCCAAGACCCTCGCGGACGACGTCGCCCGCAACCTGGTGATGGTGGCCCGCCTGCTCGACGGCGAGGCGGAGGAGGCCTACCAGTACTCGCGCATCGCGCTCCGTCTGGCCTCCCGCGTGGCGGCCGTCCGTGAGGCGGCCGGTTTCGCCTCGTACATGACGCAGCGCTACTCCGAGGCGCTGACCGAGTTCCGCGCCGCCCGTCGGATGACCGGCCGGGCGGACCTGTGGCCGGTGATGGCCGACTGCGAGCGCGGTCTGGGCCGTCCGGAGCGGGCGCTGGCGATGGCCGGCGAGCCCGAGGTGAAGCAGCTGGACAAGGCCGGCCAGGTCGAGATGCGCCTGGTGGCGGCCGGTGCCCGCGCCGACATGGAGCAGTTCGACGCCGCCGTGGTGACGCTGCAGAGCCCGGAGCTGGCCTCCAACTCCGTGCAGCCGTGGACCGCGCGTCTGCGCTACGCCTACGCCGAGGCCCTGATCGCGGCCGGCCGGGCCGACGAGGCCCGTGACTGGTTCGCCAAGGCCGCCGAGGCCGACACCGACGGCACCACCAACGCCTCGGAGCGGCTGGCCGAGATCGACGGCGTGGAGTTCACCGACACGCTCGACCCGGAGCTGGCCGAGGACGAGGCCGAGTCGACGGACGCCCCGGTGCAGAAGAAGCGCGGTGGCGGCGACCACTCCGAGGACCGCGTGATCTTCGAGGACGAGGAGGACGTCGAGGAGTTCTACGACGAGGACGACCTCGAGATCGACGACGACTTCGACGGCGTCGTCCCCGAGCGCGCCCAGCAGGCCGAGGCCGCCGAGGCCGAGGAGTCGAAGGCCGCCAAGGCCGACGCCGACGCCGACAAGAGCTGAGCAGCTCCCAGGCAAACGC
>NZ_JBHVEU010000790.1:0-1430 GCF_042802075.1 Kitasatospora sp. NPDC057518 | reverse complement strand
CCTGCCCGGCGTGCAGCACGGTGACGCTCAGGGAGCAACCCCCGCGAGCGCGGGGCCGACATCCGGGCCGCGGATCCGACGGTCGGACGCCCGGAGCAACCCCCGCGAGCGCGGGGCCGACGAGGGCTACCACGTCCTGGAGACCATGATCCCGGAGCAACCCCCGCGAGCGCGGGGCCGACCTGCGCAAGATCCGGCTCCGCGGCCCGGTCGCGGAGCAACCCCCGCGAGCGCGGGGCCGACGTGTGTGGCGGTCAGCGGCGGAAGAATCCGGGCGAGCAACCCCCGCGAGCGCGGGGCCGACCTCGTCGGCGAACTCTCCACCCGCAGCGACGAGGAGCAACCCCCGCTAGCGCGGGGCCGACCGGGCTCGGTGAACAGGACGTTGATGTCCATGGGAGCAACCCCCGCGAGCGCGGGGCCGACGTACGGGTGGTGGTCATGCGAGTTCCCCTTCTCGAGCAACCCCCGCGAGCGCGGGGCCGACGGTGGAGGTCGCTGTGCCCGGTGAGCACATTGAGAGCAACCCCCGCGAGCGCGGGGCCGACCCGCAGCTCGCGGGCGTCGCGGCGATGTGGGCGGAGCAACCCCCGCGAGCGCGGGGCCGACCGGGTGCGGGTGTCCGGGGTGGTTGCCCACGGGGGAGCAACCCCCGCGAGCGCGGGGCCGACAGCGGATCTGGCGCGTGGCACTCGCCTCGCTGAGAGCAACCCCCGCGAGCGCGGGGCCGACTCGCCGCGCGCCCTACGGACTGACGGCATCGCAGGAGCAACCCCCGCGAGCGCGGGGCCGACGCCTTGTGGATGCGCTCGCGGTACGGCTCCACCGAGCAACCCCCGCGAGCGCGGGGCCGACCGGTGCCTCTCGCCGCGCCGGTGCGCTCGGTGAGGAGCAACCCCCGCGAGCGCGGGGCCGACTTAATCCGGAACTAAACCTCCCGCTTGCCTGGAGAGCAACCCCCGCGAGCGCGGGGCCGACGTGGGGGAGGGCGGGGCCGGCGGGGTGGACGGCGAGCAACCCCCGCGAGCGCGGGGCCGACCCCCTGCCAAAACGGGGGACACGGGGCGGGGGAGAGCAACCCCCGCGAGCGCGGGGCCGACGTCCACCCTGCCGGCGCTCTCGCCAACACCCGGGAGCAACCCCCGCGAGCGCGGGGCCGACGACCTCGCCTACCGACGCGGACACGACTACCCTCACCCGCCCCGGGGTGGCCGGCCGGGTGCGCAACGTCCTGGTGGTGCGCCGCACCGGCCAGGACATCCCCTGGCAGGAGGGCCGCGACCTGTGGTGGCACGAGGTGACGGAGCGTCAGCCCGCCGAGCACACCCCGCAGGCGTTCGACGCCGAGCACCCGCTGTTCATCCTCTACACCTCCGGCACCACCGGGAAGCCCAAGGGCATCCTGCACACCACCGGCGGCTACCTCACCC
>NZ_JBHVEU010000789.1:0-1442 GCF_042802075.1 Kitasatospora sp. NPDC057518 | reverse complement strand
CCTGGCGCTTCCGCCACCAAACCCGCACCTTCGACCTCACCAACTACCAAACCACCACCCACACCAACCACACCCCCAACCCCTAACCCACCACCCACACCCGCACCCACAGCCGCCACGGCCACACCCGCGCCCACGGCCACAGCCCGCCCGAACAAGGACGAGGACAACACCAACAGGGCCAGCAGGCACCGGGACACGGACAAGGCCAACGGACAACGGGACAAGAACACGCGGACAGGGACAACGAGCAAGGGGACAAGGGGACAACGGACAGGCCGGCCCACACCACGGACCGGCCACCCACCCCACAACAACACACAGCCCACGGCACGGGCACCAGGCACCAGGCACCAGCAGAAGCCAGCACGGCCAGGACCAACGAAGCCAAATGCGGTGAGACCCGAAGACCCGCAGGAACACCCAACACCGCCGGCACGGCAAGACCGAGAAGGCCGATGCGCTCGGAACGACGGGACCGGCAGGAACCACCGGCGACACCCGCAAGACCAGGGCCCCGAACCAGGGCCGACAGCAGGAACGGCCGGCAAGGCCACGGCGATCAGATCAACACGGAACCGGCCGGCAGAACCGGAAGACCAGCACGGCACGAACCGACGAAGCCGTGCACTGGCAACAACGACGCCAGTAGAAGCAGTCGTTACGGCCACCGCGGCCGGACCTGCAGGAACGGGCCAGTACGACCGGCTGAAGCAGGACAGCAAGGCCGGTAGCCCCAGCCGGAACCAGTACGGACGGACACGGTCGCAGTACAGCAACACCAGAGAAGCCGACACGGGGTCGGACAGGACCGGCAGGCAGGCAGGCAGGCAGGCAGGCAGGGAAAGCAAGTCCCCGCACCACCGTCAACAAGCCCGAAACGAACGGGACTTCACTTCGCCGACCGGCCCGATGGCCCGGTCGGTCACCCCTCTCCCGCACCACCCCGGACCAACAGGGCCCCCGCGACCGGCCCCGCCCGAGGACACCACCCAGCGCACCCGGACACCACCGGACCACCGGCGGAACCACCCCGGGCACCACCCCGGACAGCCACAACCAGCCTTCCAAGAACGGGACTTCAGGAGACACCCGCCCCGGGACGCCGCCCCCGAAGCCCCGCACCACCGGACAGCAACCACCCGGGACCAGCCGCGAACCGAAGACCGGCAACCAGACCGGCCACGGCCAGGAGCCCGACAACCACCCGCACCACCGGGCACCACCGCCCGCCCAGGACGGCACCACCACCAGCTCGGACACCGCACCGAACCACCCCGGAACCAAAGGGACTTAACGAAACACCCGCCCCAGGGCGCCGGCCCCGCAAGCCCCGCACCACCCAGGCCCGCCCACCACCCCCCACCACCAACCACCCACACCACCAAGGAGACCACCCCGCATGACCCACCCCGACCTCACCCGACGCACCCTCCTCACCG
>NZ_JBHVEU010000788.1:0-1443 GCF_042802075.1 Kitasatospora sp. NPDC057518 | reverse complement strand
CACCGGGAGGGCGGGCCCGGCCGCGTCCCGAACCGGGTCGGCGCGGCAGTACGGCGACACGGCAGCGTGGCGGAATCGGCGGAATCCGGCGCGCCGCCCCAGGAGAGCACCAACCAGCTCGCCACGGGCGACTTCCCGGCCGTCATCGGCGACTGCCACGCCGTCCGCGACCTCCAGACCCACACGAGCATCGCCCCGCTGCCGGCTGAGGGAGTTCCCGCAACTGCCGGAGCTGGTCGCCCGGCACTACGCCGGCATCGTCGTAGAGGACGGCCTCCTCCTCGACGTGGGCTGCTCGACCGGTACCCTGATCCGCACCCTGGCGGAGCGTCGCCAGGGCAGCAGGGCCGGGTCCGGCCAGGCCATGACGGCCCAGAAGTACACCTGCTTCGAGGGCTTCCTGGCCGTCAAATGACAAACAGAGGAAGGTTTCTGGTGAGGCTTCCCGCCACTGGACAACTGATCGACCAGGACGTCACGGACGGGCTCGCCGAACTCGCGGGCTCGCTCGGCTACACCCCGCCCGTGGTGCTCAGCAGCGGCGTGGAGTTCCTCGTCTACCGGGCGAGCCCGCTGAGCGGCGCGGCGCACGAGGACGTGGTGCTGCGCGTGCCGCGCGCCCGTACGTTCCACACCGCGAACAACGTCGGCGTCGGCGCGGACGGCCTGCTGGAGCAGGAACTCCGGATCACCCAGTGGCTGGCCCCGGACGGCTTCCCGGTCGCCCGCGCCCTGGGCATCGAGTACACCCGGACGGGCACGCCGGTGCTGCTCTCGGTCTTCGTGGACTCCGACGCCCAGGCACCGGACTGGTCCGAGGTCGGGGCGCTGTTCGCGGCGCTGCACGCCAAGCCGGCCCCGGACCTGGCGCCCGTCGTCCAGTACGGCCGGCCCGTCCCCGACCTGCTGGCGCAGCGGCTGCCCGACCGGTTCGGCAGGCTGCTGGACCTCCGCCCGGGCCTGGGCGAGCTGCCCGAGCGCGCGGCGATCGCGGCGCGGCTCGCCGAGGCGTCGGCCGAGCCCGCGCTGCTCCACCTGGACCTGCGCCGGCAGAACCTGCTGTGCAGCCAGGGGCGGGTGGCCGCGCTGATCGACTGGTCCAACGTGCTGATCGGCGACCCCGCGATGGAACTGGCGCGGATGTCCGAGTACGCGCTCATCCCGGAGAACGGCCTGGACGAGCGGGCGATCCGCCAGGGCTACGAGGCCGCGGGCGGGAAGTCCTCCGTCACCCCCGTGGCCGACCTCCTCTACCGGCTGGACGCGGCGGTGATGCTGGCCCTGGTCTTCATCTCGGTGGCGCCGGACCCGCAGCTGGGGCCGGTGCAGACGGCACGGGTGGTCGAACTGCTGCGGGAGCTCGCCGACGTGTGGTGACGGGTCCTGGGTGAGTCCCTCACCCCCTCGCCACCGGACGACGGAAGGGACCGAGGCCCTCTGCGG
>NZ_JBHVEU010000787.1:0-1512 GCF_042802075.1 Kitasatospora sp. NPDC057518 | reverse complement strand
CGTCCGCGGCGGGCCCTGGGTACGGGGCGGGGGGAGCGGTCAGTCGCGGCTCAGGCCGCGGTCCAGCGCGGCGATCGCGCTGCCCTGGGCGTCGTCGCCGTCCAGCGACCAGACCATCACCCCGGCCAGGTCGTTCCAGCGCGTGTACCGCGCCTTCTGGGTGAGCACCTCGGCGGTGTCGTAGCTGTAGAACGTGGTGCCGTCGTACTTCCAGGACGCGCCGTGGTCGCGGTCCAGGTAGACCTTGCCCGGCAGCGCGTTGATCTCCTGGTACGAGTGGTCGGGCGCGGACGCGGTGGCGCTCTGGAAGAGCCCGCCGCGCTTGCCGGGGGCGACGCCGGTCCAGCCGTGGCCGTACAGCGGGGCGCCGAGGACCAGCTGCTCGGCGGGCAGGCCGCGCTCCTGGTAGTGGTCGGCGGCCTGGTCGGCACTGCGCCGGCGCGGGTCCGGGTCGGCCGGGTCGGAGTACAGCGGGGCCTGGTGGTTGGCCGGCCCCTTGCCCTCCCACGGGCCGTGCAGGTCGTAGGTCATCAGGTTCAGCCAGTCCACCGACTCGCTCAGCTGCGGCAGTTCGAGCCGGTCGGCGACCGTCTCGTTGGCGGCCACGGCGGCGGTCAGCAGGTACTTCTTGCCCTTCCGGCCGCTCAGCGCGTCCAGCTGGTCGCGGAACTCCTGCATCAGCAGCGTGAAGTTGTGCCCGTCCTCGGGGCGGACCACGTTGCCCGCGTCCCCGCCGCCGCCCGGGTACTCCCAGTCGATGTCGATGCCGTCGAAGACGCCCGCGGCGGCGCCCTTGCCGCCCTCCGGGGAGTCCGCCAGGACCGGCAGGTCGCCCTTGACGTAGAGGTCGATGCAGGAGGAGACGAACTTCTTGCGGGCCTCGTCGGTGGCGGCCGCGTCGGAGAAGTACTTGGACCAGGACCAGCCGCCCAGCGAGATGACCGTGCGCAGCTGGGGGTTCTTCGCCTTGAGCTTGCGCAGCTGGTTGAGGTGGCCCTTCAGCTTCTGGCCCGGGGCGTCGGCCACGCCGTCCACCGACTCGGCGGCGGAGAAGGAGCGCTGGTAGTCGTTGCGGGCGTCGCCTTGGCCGGCCTCGTTGCTCTCGAAGCAGGTGCCCTCGGCGGAGACGTTGCCGAAGGCGTAGTTGATGACGGTGAGCCTGGCCGCCTGGCCGGACTCCTGGACCCTCTTCGCGGAGCTGTCGGCGCCCCACTGGGTGAAGTAGCCGACCCGTTGGCCCTTCAGCTTCGGGCCGTGCCGTCCGTCGGCGGCGTTGGCGGTGGCGGGGGCGGCGAGCAGCGCGGCGACGGTGGCGGCGGCGAGCAGGGCTGAGGCGCGAGTGGGCATACCGGACCTGTTCTCTGAAGCGGCGTCAAATGGTCTGGACCAGATGGCACAGAGGTTTAGTCCATCCGCCGTTCACCGCACAAGGGGGCGACCGCAACCGGCGCAGTATGCAAAAAGCTGTTGCGAGAAGCCGTCGCAAAAAGAGGAGGCCGGACCGCGGGATGC
>NZ_JBHVEU010000786.1:0-1518 GCF_042802075.1 Kitasatospora sp. NPDC057518 | reverse complement strand
GAACCGGTCCGCGGGCCGGTCCGCGGGCCGGTGGGCGGGCCGGTCCGCGGGCCGGTCCGCGGGCCGGTGGGCGGGCCGGTGGGCGGGCCGGTCTTCCGGCGGCCCGCCGTCCGTCAGAGGAGGCCGTCCCACAGCTGCTCGACGATGACGGCCCACCAGTTCTCCGGGTCGGCGAAGACCGTGCCGTCCACGGCCGCCAGCGCGCGCTGCAGGGCATCCACCGCCCCGCCCGCGGCCACCGGGTCGAGCCCGCGCAGGGCCGGCCACCAGCCGGCGAACACCTCCAGGCAGCGGACGAAGGCGCGCAGGTCCGCGTTGCAGTGGCGGGCGGTCGCGTAGTCCGGGTCCACCGCCCGGACGGCACCGTCCACCGGGTCGAGGGCCAGCAGCGCCCAGCCGTCCGTCCCCAGCACCAGCTGCCCGGCGAGCGCCAGGCGCTCCCGCTCGGCCACCCGGGTGCCGCGGCCGAGTCCGGCCAGGTGCGCGGCGAGCGGGGGCAGGACGGTGCCCTGGCGGGTGCCGTCGGCGATCGCCTCCGCGCCCGGGTGGTGCAGCGCGAAGAACCCCGGCACGGCCACCGGGACGCCCACCGCCAGCAGCAGCGCGGCCGCGTCCCCGGGCAGTTCGGCGCGGGCGACGTCGGCCGGCTCGAAGCGCTGGACACCCGCCGGGCCGAACCGCTCCGCGAGCCGGGCGGCGAGCGCGGCGTCGGGCTCACCGGATGCACCGGGAGCGCCGGACGCGTCGCGCACCGCGCGGGGGAAGGGCACCCGGTTGCGGGCCGGACCGTCCGGCGGCGCGGGCAGCGCCCGTACGGCGGCCGCTCGGTGGTCGAAGCGCGGGCCATACGGAAGCTCGAAGTCGAGCCGGACGTCCGGCAGTTCGGCGGCCAGCGCGTACGACCAGTAGCCGCCGGGCAGGGCGCTCGGCCGCAGGTCGGTCCGGACGGCCAGCACGTCCTCGGCGGCGACGCCCTGCTCGCGCAGCCACCACCAGCCGCGCAGCGCCGGGTGCGGCAGGCCCGCCGCGGACCGCAGGGCCAGCGACCGCTCCTCGCCGGTGCCGTCCCGGTAGGTCAGCTCGGCCCGGGCACCCCGGCCGGTCGCCGGCTGGAGGGTCGGGTCGTAGCCGCCCGCGCCGACGAAGTCCCGGTACAGCCCCACCACTTCGTCCACCGGCACCGAGGGCCACACCGTGAACCGCCCGCTCTCCCGGTCCACCACGGCGCAGGCCGCCCCCACCTCCTCGGGCGCCCGCCGCTCCCCCGTCCGCGGGTCGACCACCACCCGGGCGGGCTCCGCCCACACCACCCAGCCGAGCTCGAACTCATGGGTGCACACCCGCCGCACCACCCCGGCCCCCTGCGGCAGATCCCCGTTGATCCACCGCTGCCCCGCCTCCACCGCCTGCGCCCGCGAAATCATCCGGCCCTCCCCGACCCCGACCCTGCCCGACCCGCGACCCTACGCCCCCACCCCTGCCGCCCGCCCCGCGCAGGAAGTCGGCCCAGCCGACTTC
>NZ_JBHVEU010000785.1:0-1521 GCF_042802075.1 Kitasatospora sp. NPDC057518 | reverse complement strand
GCCCCGCGTGCTCGTCATCACCCACGATCTCGACCCCACCGCCGACTACGTCCTGCGTGAGCTCAACGCCCGAGGCGTTCCGTTCTGGCGCACCGATGTGGCGGACTTCCCGCAGCGCATCACCATGCGTGCCGAGCTGCGGCCCGACGGCGCGTGGGGCGGCGCCGTCGTCGGGCCCCTGCGAGGGATCGACCTGTCCGAGCTCACCTCCGTGTGGTGGCGCAAGCCCACCACGTTCCGATTTCCCGGCAGCATGTCCGGCCCGGAACAGCGGTTCGCCGCAGGGCAGGCGAAGCGCGGGTTCGTCGGCGTCCTCGGCTCCCTGCCGCAGGTGCTGTGGGTCAACCGTCCCGAGCGCAACGCCGACTGTACGAAGCCCGCACAGCTCACCGCCGCCGCGGAGTCCGGCCTGCAGGTCCCGGCCACCCTGGTGACCAACGACCCCGGCGCGGTGCGGGACTTCGCGGACCGGTGCCGGGGCCGGATCGTCACGAAGGTGCTCGGCGGGATCGTCCACACCGAGAACGGGCAGCGCGGGCAGATCTACACCACCCGCGTTCCCGCTGACCGGTGGGACGACCCGCGGGTGGCCCTCACCGCGCACCTGTACCAGCAGGAGATCACCGACAAGGCTTACGAAGTCCGCGTGACCTGCGTGGCCGGCCGACTGTTCCCCGTCAGGATCGACGCTCCGGACGGTCCCGGACGGCTCGACTGGCGCACCGACTCCAAGCGCCTCGCATACTCCCTGATCTGCCTCCCCGTGCCCATCCGGACGGGCATCCTGGACATGCTGTGGCGCCTCGGACTCGTCTATGCCGCCGTCGACCTGATCGTGGACCAGGTCGGAACGCACTGGCTGGTCGACGTGAATCCGGGTGGGCAGTGGGCGTGGATCGACTGCACCCGCGATGCCATCACCACCGCCTTGGCCGACCTGCTCCAGAAGGGCACCTTGTGACCACCACCGCCGAGCCGACTGCCGACGCCCTGCGTGCCGCACTGGTCGACGCGCTCACCGCCGACGGCTCCTTGGCCGACCCCGCGTGGCAGCGCGCGTTCCGCGACGTCCCCCGCCACTTGTTCGTGCCGTACTTCTACCGGCAGGGCCCCGACGGCCGGCAGCAGCGGATTGCCGGCGACGACCCTGACCACGCCGCCGGGTGGCTGCGGGCCGTCTACGCGAACCGGCCCCTCGTCACCCACCTGATCGGCGGGAACGCCGCGTCGTCGTCCACACAGCCGTCGCTGATGGCCGCGATGCTGCAGGCGCTCGGCGACGATGTCGACGGCCCGGTGAAGGAGATCGGTACCGGCACCGGCTACAACGCCGCACTGCTCGCCCACCGCTACGGCTCCGATCGGGTCGTGACCGTCGACGTCGACCCGGACGTGACGGCCGAGGCCCGACGCCGGCTCGACTCGACGCCCTATCGGCCGACCGTGGTCACCGCCGAAGGGGCCACCCTCACTGCTGTCTCTTATACACATCTCCTTTCGCCCTGATGAACCATCACATCC
>NZ_JBHVEU010000784.1:0-1543 GCF_042802075.1 Kitasatospora sp. NPDC057518 | reverse complement strand
CCTCCGGAGCGCTCCGGAGGGGGCCGTACGCGTGCCCGCCTACAGGAACGCCCCGTTCGGCAGGTACGGCGCCGGCGGCCGCATCCCGCGCACCCCGACGAAGCCGCCGGTCTCCGGCGTCAGCCCGACCTCCAGCCCGACGTCCAGCGCCCACTCCTGCTCGGCGGTCAGGTACTCCACCCGCGCCTCGGCCCCGTCCGGCACCCGGGCCAGCGCCTCGCGCAGCAGCCGGGCCCCGATCCGCTTGCTGGTGGCCGCCAGCAGCCGCACCGTGCCGCCGTCCCGGTAGCAGTAGCCGCTGCCGGCCAGCGCGTCCGCGACCAGCAGCTCCTCGAAGTGCCCGAGCATCAGCTCGTGGTCCGGCCCGTGCGCGGACCCGCGCAGCCGGCGGTCCACCGAGTCCAGCAGGTGCAGGTGGGTGGCGTTGCCGCGGTGCACCGGTATGTCGCCCGGATCGATCAGCCCCTGCCGGTCCACCGTCCCGGTCAGCCGCATCGCCGGGTGCAGGGTGAACCCGGCCAGCCGGTAGCGGCGGGCCGCCGCCGGGGAGCCGGAGGCGCAGACCATCCCGCGCAGGCAGCCCCGGGCGTGCGCCATCGCCCGTTCGAACAGCAGCCGCCCCACCCCCCGGCCCTGCGCGGACGGCCGGACGGCGAACAGCGAGGGCGTCCACAGGCCCTCGCGGCGCATCGACAGCACCACCCCGACCGCCTGCCCGCCGCTCTCCGCCAGCCAGCAGCCCCCGGGATCGGTGCGCGCCAGGTGCCTGGTCCGGGCCAGCTGCAGCGGCGTCGGCCGCGGTGGCCGCGCGGGGTCGTCGGACGGTGCGGCGAACGCGGCGAAGGACAGTTCCCGGACGACCTCCGCGTCCGCTGCGGTGTCCCTGACCTGGCGAAGGATCATGCCGACCATCCTGGCGTCCGACGGGCGGCCGTGGGGCCCGTTCACCCGGATCCGTGCCTCGGGCGGTGACCGGCCCTCCGGGGGTGTGCGAGCATGGGGAGCGTAGGGGACGCGGGTGGCACACCCGGCCTACGGACAACCAGCCGCGAACAGGCCGCAGAAATCGATCGCCGCCCGGGAAATGAAACCGGACGGCCGTTGGTTGGCACTGGCGGCAGACCGTCGTCAAGACCGGGAGAAAGCAGATGACCGTCCAGGACGAGACCACCGTCGAGAGTGGCATCCTCCTCACCGATGCCGCCGCGGCCAAGGTCAAGGCCCTGCTGGAGCAGGAAGGCCGCGAGGACCTCGCGCTGCGCGTCGCCGTCCAGCCCGGTGGCTGCTCCGGCCTGCGTTACCAGCTGTTCTTCGACGAGCGCTCGCTCGACGGTGACGTGATCAAGGACTTCGACGGCGTCAAGGTCGTCACCGACCGGATGAGCGCCCCGTACCTGGGCGGCGCCACCGTCGACTTCGTCGACACCATCGAGAAGCAGGGCTTCACCATCGACAACCCGAACGCCACCGGCTCCTGCGCCTGCGGCGACTCGTTCAGCTAAGCCCGCTGCGGAAGGCGGCCCCGGGGTGATCCCCGGCTGAG
>NZ_JBHVEU010000783.1:0-1552 GCF_042802075.1 Kitasatospora sp. NPDC057518 | reverse complement strand
ATCCGGTGCGGGGCCCCTCCTCGTGGCGTCGGCCTCGGGTCAGGCGCTCTTCTCCCGGCGCTCGCGCTTGATCATGTCGCGCGGCACCAGGGTGGGGATGGCGTGCTTGGAGACGACGTCCCCGGTGACCACCACGCGGGCGACGTCCTGGCGCGAGGGGACCTCGTACATCACGGACATCAGCACCTCCTCCATGATGGCCCGCAGCCCGCGCGCGCCGGTGCCCCGCAGGATCGCCTGGTCGGCGATCGCCTCCAGCGCGTCCCGGGAGAACTCCAGCTCCACGCCGTCCAGTTCGAACAGCTTGCGGTACTGCTTGACCAGCGCGTTGCGCGGCTCGGTGAGGATCTGGAGCAGCGCCTCGCGGTCCAGGTTGTGCACGCTGGTGATCACCGGCAGACGGCCGATGAACTCGGGGATCATGCCGAACTTCACCAGGTCCTCGGGCATCACCTGGCGGAAGTGGTCGCTGGCGTCCGACTCCCGCTTGGAGCGGATGTTGGCGCCGAAGCCGATGCCCTTGGCACCCGCGCGGCCCTCGATGATCCGCTCCAGGCCGGCGAACGCGCCGCCGACGATGAACAGCACGTTCGTGGTGTCGATCTGGATGAACTCCTGATGGGGGTGCTTGCGGCCCCCCTGCGGCGGCACCGACGCGGTGGTGCCCTCCAGGATCTTCAGCAGGGCCTGCTGCACGCCCTCACCGGAGACGTCCCGGGTGATCGACGGGTTCTCGCTCTTGCGCGCGACCTTGTCGATCTCGTCGATGTAGATGATCCCGGTCTCGGCCTTCTTGACGTCGTAGTCGGCCGCCTGGATCAGCTTGAGCAGGATGTTCTCGACGTCCTCGCCGACGTAGCCGGCCTCGGTCAGCGCGGTGGCGTCCGCGATCGCGAACGGCACGTTCAGCATCCGGGCCAGGGTCTGCGCCAGCAGCGTCTTGCCGGAGCCGGTGGGGCCCAGCAGCAGGATGTTGGACTTGGCCAGCTCGATGGCGTCCTCGCGGCCGTTGCCCCCGCTGCGGCCCGCCTCACCCGCCTGGACCCGCTTGTAGTGGTTGTAGACGGCGACCGACAGCGCCTTCTTGGCGAGGTCCTGGCCGACCACGTACTGGTCCAGGAACTCGTAGATCTCGCGCGGCTTCGGGAGCTCCTCGAAGCGCACCTCGGAGGTCTCGGCGAGTTCCTCCTCGATGATCTCGTTGCACAGGTCGATGCACTCGTCGCAGATGTACACGCCTGGGCCGGCGATCAGCTTCTTCACCTGCTTCTGCGACTTGCCGCAGAACGAGCACTTGAGCAGGTCGCCACCGTCTCCGATGCGTGCCACGAGGTGCTTCCCCTTCGCCAGGGGCCCCGCAGGGGTTCCGGGGCCTGGTGCTGTGGACCGTCAACGCCGACGGCGCTCGGTCTCGCTATCCGACGGTACTCTGCCGGGCCCGTGATTCCGTCCTCTTCGCCAGGTCTGCCCTACGCCCTGGGCGAATTGATACCGAACAGATGCCGTCGCACGGGCCCGCCGATGGGCCGGGGCGGGGTGCGCACCCGTGTGC
>NZ_JBHVEU010000782.1:0-1579 GCF_042802075.1 Kitasatospora sp. NPDC057518 | reverse complement strand
CCGCACGGTGCGCGGGGCCCTTCGGCGTCTCATGGGCAGTTCACCGGAGCGCACCGCCTTTCAGCGGCCGCTCATCGCAGACTGTTATGGTCGGGCCACCATCCAGCCCGCCGTCGCGGAAAGTGGGACCAACGCATGTCAACGGCACCGCTGTTGTCGGTCGTGATGCCGATCTACAACGAGCAGGAGGCGCTCCCGCTGACCGTCGAACGGCTGCGGCCGATCCTCGACGGGCTCGACGTGGCCTACGAGGTGGTCGGGGTGGACGACGGCAGCACCGACGTCACCCCGGTGCTGATGCAGAAGATCCGCCAGGACTGGCCGGAGTTCCGCATCGTCCGCTTCGCCCGCAACTCCGGGCACCAGGCCGCCCTCACCGCCGGCATCCACCGCGCCCACGGCGACTACGTGGTCTCCATCGACGCCGACCTCCAGGACCCGCCGGAGAAGATCCCCGAGATGCTGGAGCTCGCCCGCGAGCAGCACCTGGACATCGTCTACGGCGTGCGCGGCGACCGCGGCACCGACACCTTCTTCAAGCGGCACACCGCCGGCGGCTACTACTGGCTGATGCGCAAGCTGGTCGGCAAGCGGATGCCCAACCAGGCCGGCGACTTCCGGCTGCTCAGCCGGGCGGCGGTGGACGCGCTCAAGGCGATGCCCGAGCACCAGCCGGTCTACCGGCTGCTGGTGCCGTGGCTGGGCTTCCCCAGCGGCGAGGTGGTCTACGTGCGCGAGGAGCGGGTCGCGGGCAGCACCCACTACCCGCTCTCGAAGATGCTCCGGCTCGCGCTGGACAGCGTCACCAACTTCTCCGCCGCCCCGCTGCGGCTGGCCACCTGGCTGGGGCTGTTCAGCTTCCTGGTCTGCCTCCTGCTGGCGATCTACACCACGGTCGCGTACGCCGTCGGCTCCACCGTGCCCGGCTGGTCCTCGCTGTTCATAGGGATGCTCTTCATCGGCGCCGTGCAGCTGGTCTGCGTCGGCCTGCTCGGCGAGTACGTCGGCCGGATCTACTCGGCGGTCCAGGCCCGGCCCGCGTACTTCGTCGGCTACGACTCCGCCGAGGAGCAGGGCCGGTACGGTACGGGCGCGTGAACGAGACCCTCTCCGCGGACCGGGGCGAGCGCGACGAGCCCGCCGGGGCGGCCCGGCCGGTCCGCCGGCAGCTGCCGTCCTTCCTGGTCATCGGGGTGCTGAGCACCCTCTTCTACCTGGCCCTGTTCGTCCTGCTGCGGCTGGTCGCCTCCTCGCAGACGGCCAACCTGGTGGCCCTGGCGGTCAGCGCGGTGGCCAACACCGCGGCCAACCGCCGCTTCACCTTCGGCATCACCGGCTCGGACGGCGCGGTGCGCCACCAGCTCCAGGGCGCGGTCGCGTTCCTGATCGGGCTGGGCCTCAGCAGCGGCGCGCTGGCGCTGCTGGACGCGGCGCTGCCGCACGCCTCCCGGGTGGTCGAGGTGGCCGGGCTGGTGGCGGCCAACGGCCTCGCCACGGTGGCCCGGTTCGTGCTGCTCAAGCTGTGGGTCTTCCGGAGGCGCTGAGCCCGGCGCGCGGCCGGCGGCCGGTACGACGACGG
>NZ_JBHVEU010000781.1:0-1589 GCF_042802075.1 Kitasatospora sp. NPDC057518 | reverse complement strand
GCTCCGGGGCCCGGCGGCAGTGGTTCACGAAGGAAGGGACCGTCAGTCGTCGCCGCGCAGGATCGCGATCAGCCGCAGCATCTCCATGTAGATCCAGACCAGCGACAGGGTCAGCCCGAAGGCGGCCCGCCAGGACTCCCGCTGCGGGGCGCCCTGGGCGATGGCCTCCTCGATCGCCGCGAAGTCCAGCGACAGGAAGAAGGCGCCCAGGCCGATGCCGACCAGGCCGACCACGATGCCCAGCGGGCCGGAGCGCAGGCCCATGTCGGCGCCGAAGGCCATCGCGATCATGTTGACCATCATCAGCAGCACGAAGCCCAGGGCGATCGCGATGCCGATCCGCTGGTACCGGGCGGTGACCCGGATCCGGCCGCTCTTGTAGGCGAACAGCATCGCCCCGAAGACCGCCGCCGTACCCAGCACCGCCTGGATCACGATGCCGTTCAGCATGGTGTTGAAGGCGTGCGAGACGGCGCCCATCGCGAAGCCCTGGAGGGCCGCGTAGGTCAGGATCAGCGGCGGGCTGACGCTGCGCTTGAACGAGACCACCAGGCCGACGACCATGGCCACCAGGCTGGCGGCGATCGCGAAGCCGAAGTTCTCGAACGGCAGCGCGAACCAGGCCACCGCGCCGGCGACGACCAGCGTCAGCAGCGTCATGGCGGTGCGGGCGACCACGTCGTCCAGCGTCATCCGCCCGGTGGCCGCCGGGCCCGCCGAGGGCCCGTTGTACAGCTCGTAGAGCTGCTCGTCGGTCATGGGCTGGCCCTGCGGCTGCTGCTGGGCGTAGGGCGTACCCGCGTAGGGGTTCTGGCCGTACTGGTTCTGGCCGTGCTGGGTCCCGGCCTGCGCGGTACCGAACCCCGCGTAGCCGGAGTCGCGGGTGAAGGACCCCTCCCGCGAGAAGACCGGGTTGCTGCTTCTCATTGCTCATTCCCTCCGTGGCGGCACTGCACCGCCCATGCACAAGGGTAATGGCTTGGCAAAAATTCCGGGATACGCCGCGAGGAGGATCCGGTGAACAACGACCGGCGGGGACGCCGTCGCGCCCCCGCCGGGTGATCGGTGCCCGGAGCCGGACTCGAACCGGCACGGCCTCGCGGCCAAGCAGTTTTAAGCTGCCCGTGTCTGCGTTCCACCATCCGGGCGTCTGTGGGACCCCCTGAGCCTAGTCTCCCGGATCACCCTTTCGCATGTTCCCAGCCCCGGAAGTTGTCATGTTTCCTTGCCATCTGACGAACTGTCCGGGATTCGGCCACGAAGGATATCCGTTCCGGCCACCCGTCCGCCTCAGGGTTCACGTCATACCGCAGGAGGAGGGGGTCGCCCGCCCCTACGCCCAGCGGTGGTAGGACCAACCGTCCGGCGGAGCGACGCAGAACCATGATCACGTCGCGGAGCATGGAGGTACAAGTCCGCGAGCACTAGGAGTCCCCGTGACCACGTCGACCGCAACCGCCGTCCGCACCGGCCTGGCGGCCGCCCGAGCCACCGGCCTGAACAAGGTCTACGGGGAGGGGGAGACCCGCGTCGTCGCCCTCGACAACGTCAGCGTCGTGTTCCCCCAGGGCGAGTTCACCGCCATCATG
>NZ_JBHVEU010000780.1:0-1594 GCF_042802075.1 Kitasatospora sp. NPDC057518 | reverse complement strand
CCGCCGGAGGAACCCCCTCCGGCGGGGCCCGCTGCATGCCCGCCGCCCGCGAGGGGTCCGGCCGGCGCCCCGGACCGGTCCGTTCGCGGACGGCGAACGCGGCGGGCCGCGGCCGCCCGCCTCATCCGTTCGGCGGAACGGCCGTAAACGAATGCGAGGATGTGGCCTGCCGCGCCCGCCGCGCGGCGCGCTCGCGTCAGAAAGGTCCCGTTCATGGCCATCGAGGTCGGCACCCAGGCTCCGGACTTCGAGCTCCGCAACCAGCACGGCGAGTCCGTCCGGCTCTCCGACTTCCGCGGCCGGAAGAACGTCGTCCTGGTCTTCTACCCGTTCGCCTTCACCGGCGTCTGCACCGGCGAGCTGGGCGCGATCCAGCGGGAGCTGGCGGGCCTGCAGAACGACACCGTGCAGGTGCTCGGGCTCTCCTGCGACTCCCAGTTCTCCCAGCGGGTCTTCGCCGACCGGGAGGGCCTGGAGTTCCCGCTGCTGGCCGACTTCTGGCCGCACGGCGAGGTCGCCCGCGCGTACGGCGTCCTCGACGAGGAGCGGGGCTGCCCGCTGCGCGGCACCTTCGTGGTCGACACCGCCGGCGCGGTGCGCTGGAGCGTCGTCAACGGCCTCCCGGACGCCCGGGACGAGCAGGAGTACCTGAAGGTGCTCGCGGCGCTCTGAGGCCCCCGCCGGGGGCCCCGGACGCGTCCCGGGCGCGCCCGCCGGGCCCCTTCGGCGCCCGCCGGCCGGGTGCCGTGGGGCCGTGTCCGGCCTGATCAGGGGTGCGGGCGGGAACCCCGTACTACGCTCGGGCCGTTGGCGGGGTGGGACGCGGGGGCCGATCGGCCCCCCGCCGCCCCGGACCGCACCACCGGGGGCACCACTGGACGTGCCTCCCGATTCTTGGAGGACTAGTGGGAGTCAGCCTCAGCAAGGGCGGCAACGTCTCGCTCACCAAGGAGGCACCCGGCCTCACGGCCGTGGTCGTCGGCCTGGGCTGGGACGTCCGGACCACCACCGGTGCGGACTTCGACCTGGACGCCAGCGCCCTGCTGTGCAACGCCCAGGGCAAGGTCGCCTCGGACGGCAACTTCGTGTTCTTCAACAACCTGAAGAGCCCGGACGGCTCGGTCGAGCACACCGGTGACAACCTGACCGGCGAGGGCGAGGGCGACGACGAGGCGATCAAGGTCAACCTGGCCGGCGTCCCGGCGGACGTGGAGAAGATCGTCTTCCCGGTGTCGATCTACGACGCCGAGACCCGCAGCCAGAACTTCGGCCAGGTGCGCAACGCGTTCATCCGCGTGGTGAACCAGGCCGACAACTCGGAGCTGGCCCGCTACGACCTCTCCGAGGACGCCTCCACCGAGACCGCGATGGTCTTCGGCGAGCTGTACCGCAACGGCAGCGAGTGGAAGTTCCGCGCCATCGGCCAGGGCTACGCCTCCGGCCTGCGCGGCATCGCGCAGGACTTCGGCGTCAACGTCTGAGCCGTCGCCGGCGCCCTGCGGCGCGGGCTGCGCGCCGTTCTCCCGGGGCGGCCCCGGACCTCCGTGGTCCAGTTCTCCCGCCAGCCGGGCCATGCGCTCTTCCTTGGCCGACT
>NZ_JBHVEU010000779.1:0-1603 GCF_042802075.1 Kitasatospora sp. NPDC057518 | reverse complement strand
GGCATCCCCGCCGGGGTCAAGATGCACTCCGCCGTGTTCGCCGTCCACCCCCGGGCCGCCGCCGAGGTCGCGGCGGCCTGGGCGGCCGGCCGCGGCGTCCGGCTGACGGCCGCCGAGGTGGTGGACCGGGACGAGGCCGCGCTGCGGGCCGGCCGGGTCTCCGCCCGGCTGTACGGCCGACTGACCGTCCCCGTGCTGCCCGCCCGGGTCCAGCAGCGCAAGACCGGCAGCTCCGGGCCCGACCCGGGGACACCGGCCGGCCTCGCCGCCGAGGTCGCCGAACGCGTCGGCCCCGGCGGGCTGCTGCTCCTCGGGCCCGGCAGCACCACCTACGCGGTGGCCACCGCGCTCGGCGCGCCGGGCGCCAGCCTGACCGGCGTCGACCTGCTGCGGCTCGGCCCCGCGAGCGCCCTCGGCCCCGGCCACGCCGACGGCCTCGCCACCGCCGCCCGCCTCCTGATCCGCGACGCCCGGGCCGACCAGCTGCGCGCCCTGCCCACCACCCCCTGCATCGCCCTCTCCCCGATCGGCGGCCAGGGCTTCCTGCTCGGCCGCGGCAACCAGCAGCTCACCCCCGAACTGCTACGCGCCGCGGGCCGGGAACGGCTGCTGGTGCTCGCCACCGAGGCGAAGCTCGCCGCCCTGGCGGGCCGCCCGCTGCTGCTGGACACCGGCGACCCCGACCTGGACGACGCCCTCTCCGGCCACGTCCGGGTGATCACCGGCCGCCGCTCCGGCGCCGTGTACCGCCTCTCCGCCTGACCTCCCACCCACAGAGGAGCCCCCCATGATCGACCTGCACGGCAAGCGCGCGATCGTCACCGGCGCCGCCTCCGGCATCGGCCGGGCCACCGCCGCCCTGCTCGCCGAACTCGGCGCCGCCGTCGTCCTCCTGGACCTCGACGCCGAGCGCGGCGAACAGGCCGCCAAGGAGATCGGCGGCACCTTCGTCCACTGCGACGTCTCCCGACGTGCCGACTGCGAGCGGGCCGTAAGCACCGCCGTCGAGCAACACGGCGGCGTGGACGTGCTGTTCAACAACGCGGGCATCATCCGCCGCTCCACCGTCACCGAGATCAGCGACGAGGACTGGGACCTGGTGATGGCCGTCAACGTCCGCTCGATCATGCTGCTCAGCGGACTGGTGGTGCCGCTGATGGCCGCGAGCGGCGGCGGCAGCATCGTCAACACCGGCTCCGGCTGGGGCATCAAGGGCGGCGGCCGGGCCATCTCCTACTGCGCCTCCAAGGGCGCCGTGGTCAACATGACCCGGGCGATGGCCATCGACCACGGCCCGGACAACATCCGGGTCAACTGCGTCTGCCCGGGCGACACCGACACCGGCATGCTCGCCGAGGAGGCCCGCCAACTCGGCGAGAGCCCCGACGCCTTCTACACCGACGCCGCCGACCGCCCGCTCGGCCGGATCGGCCAGCCCCGGGACATCGCGCAGACCGTCGCCTTCCTGGCCAGCGACGCCGCCGCCTTCGTCAGCGGCGCGGTCATCGCCGTGGACGGCGCCGGTACGGCCTGACCGCCTGACCGACCACCCGCCAGGACCCGGCCCGGGCGGTCGGGCACCGGTGGCCGGGCGCCCGACCGC
>NZ_JBHVEU010000777.1:0-1614 GCF_042802075.1 Kitasatospora sp. NPDC057518 | reverse complement strand
GGGTGGCGCCCTCCCGTCCGGGCCGACCTCGGAGGCTTAGCCCTCCATGCGGCCGACCAGCTCGTAGCCGGCCTCGTCGACGGCGGCGGCCACGGCGGAGTCGGCGAGCGGCAGGGTGCTGCCGACGGTGACCCGGCCGGTGGCGAGGTCCACGGCGACCTCCTCGACGCCGTCGAGCTTCTTCAACTCGGCGGTCACCGAGGAGACGCAGTGGCCGCAGGTCATGCCCTTCACCTGGAAGACCGAGGTCAGGCCGGACTCGGCGGCCGGGGCCGCGCCGGCGCCGGTGCCGCACGAGCCGCAGCAGGAGGTGGCCTCGGCGGCGGCGGACTCGACGGTGACGGTGGTCTCGCTCATGGGTGTGCTCCTGTCGTGGTGCCCGGCGCCGGCCGGACTGCCCGGGCGGCTGCTTCAGTTCGAACATACCATACCCCCCTAGGGTAATTACTAGAGCTGCCGGGGCACCTTCCACCGCCCGGACGGGGCCGTCAACGACCCGCTGTGACAGTCCTGTTGCGGGTGCCGGGGCAGGGTGGAGGAGCTCCCCCGCATCCCCGGACGACCGACCCCACCACCTGAGGTGAACCCATGGACCACACCACCCGGCGCACCCCGCGCGGCCTGCGCGACATCCTCGCGGCCGGCGAACGGACCTACTCCTTCGAGTTCTTCCCCGCCAAGGACGAGGCCGGCGAACGCGCCCTGTGGGCGGCGATCCGGAGGGTGGAGGCGGTCGCGCCGACCTTCGTCTCGGTCACCTACGGCGCCGGCGGCTCCTCGCGCGACCGCACCATCGGCACCACCGAACTGATCGCCGCCCAGACCACCCTGCGCCCGGTGGCCCACCTCACCGCCGTCGGCCACTCCACCGCCGAACTCCAGGCCGTCCTACGGCGCTACGCCGACGTCGGCATCCGCGACGTCCTCGCCCTGCGCGGCGACCCGCCGGGCAACCCCAACGGCCGCTGGGAGCCCCACCCGCAGGGCCTGCGCTACGCGGCCGAACTCGTCCGACTCGTCAAGGAGTGCGGCGCGTTCACCGTCGGTGTGGCCGCCTTCCCCGAGCGCCACCCGCGCTCGGCGGACTGGGACGACGACATCCGGCACTTCGTCGCCAAGTGCCGGGCCGGCGCCGACTACGCCGTCACCCAGATGTTCTTCGACGTCGAGCACTACCTGCGGCTGCGCGACCGGCTGGCCGCGGCCGGCTGCGCGACCCCGGTCATCCCCGAGATCATGCCCGCCACCGACGTACGCCAGATCAGCCGCTTCGCCGAACTCAGCGGCGCCTCCTTCCCCGCCGGACTGGCCCGACAACTGGAGGCGGCCCGCGGCGACCGGGCGACCGCCCACCGCATCGGCGTCGACCACGCCACCAGGATGGCGGAACGCCTCCTCCACGAGGGCGCGCCCGGCCTCCACTACATCACCCTGAACCGCTCCACCGCCGCCCTGGAGATCCACCGCAACCTCGCCCTCACCCCCGCCCCCCCCCCCCCCCCCCCCCCCCCCCCCCCCCCCCCCCCCCGCGGGGCCCCCCCCCCCCCCCCCCCCCCCGGGGCCCCCCCCCCCCCCCCCCCCCCCCCCCCCCCCCCCCCCCCCCCCCCCCCCCCC
>NZ_JBHVEU010000776.1:0-1620 GCF_042802075.1 Kitasatospora sp. NPDC057518 | reverse complement strand
GCTGTGGGCCGATGCTGCGGCCTGGTTCGCGGAGTAGTTGGCCTGCCGGCTCGCCAGCCTCGCTGTGGCCGAGGCGGTCTTCGCCTGCTGGGCGGAGGCCGCCGCCGCGTTGGCGGAGGCCGTGGCCTCGGCGGCCCTGTTGCGTGCCTCGTCCGCGTAGCCCTTGGCCTGGGAGGCCGACGTGCGGGCCCGGTCGGCCCACTGGCCGGCCTCCGCGGCCGCCGAACGGGCCTGGGCCGCGACCGCGGACGCCTCGGCCGCGTTCTGGTTGGCCTGCGCCGCGATCTGGGCGGCGCTCGCGATCAACGCCCGGACCGCCGCCACGTGGGTGGCGGTGTCCTGGTCCTTCTGGGCCGCCCGGTGCTGGCCCCAGACGACGTAGTCGCTCTGCATCGAGTCCGGCCCGGACAGGACGACCTGCCCGAGGGCCGCCACGACGGGGCCGCCGCGTCCCATGATGGTGGCCGCGGACACCTGGTCGTCCTCGGCCTTGGCCAGGAAGTAGCCGGTGGCCAGGAAGTCGGTCAGGGCCTTCGGTGACGGGTCGCTCAGGGCCTTGTTCCCGGCGGCGGTGACCGCCTTGCCGGCGTTGTTCATCAGCCTGAGGATCCGGATCCGGTTGTCGTCGGCCTGGACGTCGTAGACCCCCTGGGTGAGGAAGGCCTGGATCTGTGCCGGGCTGTCGGCGGCCAGCGCCCGCTGCGCCGCCTCCGCCAGGCCGGGGCCGCCGAGGGTGGAGAACAACAGCGCCTTCTCCCGGTCGTCCTGCCGCAGGGCCTTCGGGTACTGCGCCACCGCCCAGTCGATCACCTCCCGGTCGGTACCGGAGAGCGCGCTCTGGGCGGCTCGGCTGGTCCACGCGCCACTGCTGGCCAGCAGGTTGACGGCGGCCCTGCGGCCGGCGGCGACCGCGGTCGCGGTGTCGACCGCCGGGTCGGCGGCCTTCGCGACCAGTTGCCTGGTGGTCTCGTCGACGGCTGCCGCCTGGGTCATGGCGGTCTCCCGCGACCGTGCCGCCTCCTGGCCCTCCTTGCGGAGCTCGGTGGCCTCGTCGATACCCAGTTTGGTATCGGCCGCGAGGTCCTCCTGCTCGCTCTCCCGGGCGAGGGCCTCGACGCCCTGCGCCACTGTCACCGCGTTCGCGGCCGTCTGGGCGGCGGCCACGGCCGCGTTGGCGTGCTCGGTGGCCTTGTTCGCCCAGTCCTGGGCGTTGCCCGCCTGGTCGGCGGCCGCGTCCGCCGCCTTCGCGGCGTTCTCCGCGTGGGTGGCGGCCCCGTTGGCGGCCGCCTGCGCGTCCTTCGCGGCCGAAGCCGCACGGGAGGCCAGCGAGTTGGCCCGCTTGGCGGCCGCGTCGGCGGAGGCCGACGCGCTGCGGGCGACGGCGGCCGCCTCCGACGCCCGCCGGGACTGCGCGGTGGCCTGGCCGGCGGACGCGCCGGCCGAACTCGCCGCGTCCGCGGCATCCGCCGCGTTGCGCGCAGCGCTGGCCGCGGAGCTCGCGGAGAGCCCGGCCTGTGCGCCCGAGACGGCCGCGCTCGCGGCGGCGTCCGCGGCACTGCGGGCGCCGGGCGCCGCGTCCCGGGCGGCCTGCGGCGCGTTGCGGGCGTCCTGCGCCTGGCC
>NZ_JBHVEU010000775.1:0-1622 GCF_042802075.1 Kitasatospora sp. NPDC057518 | reverse complement strand
CAGCCGCGGCACCGGGCGGGGGTGCCGCGGACCCGCGCGCACGCGCGCTCCGGGCGAAGGCCGACAGCGCGGCGGCGCACCAGCACGGGGACCGCCACCCGTCCCACACCCGACAGAAGGGACCGTCATGGGCACCCGTACCGACGAATGCGCCGTGGTTCTCGGCGGAAGCATCGCAGGCCTGTTGGCAGCGAGGGTGCTCGCCGAGTCCTATCCCCGGGTCGTCGTCGTCGAACGCGACCGGATCCTCGGCGTCCGGGGGCCGCGGCGCGGCGTCCCGCACGGCAACCACGCCCACGGGCTGGTCGCCCGCGGCCACCAGATCATGGAGTCGCTGTTCCCCGGCCTCACCGACGAACTGGTCGCCGCCGGGGTGCGGCCCGGCGACTTCAGCGCCGACATCCGCTGGTACTTCAACGGGCTGCGGCTGCGGCCGACGCACACCGGCCTGCCGTCCGTACCCGCCACCCGGCCGGTGCTCGAACACCATCTGCGCGAGCGGGTACGGGCGCTGCCGGAGGTGACGTTCCTGGAGGAACACGACGTCATCGCCCCGGTGACCGACACCACCAGGCGTCGGGTCACCGGCGTCCGGGTGCAGCGGCGCGCCCCCGGGAGCGCGGAGCGCACGCTCTCCGCGCACCTGGTCGTCGACACCACCGGCCGCGGCTCGCGCACCCCGCGCTGGCTGGCCGACCTCGGGTACGAGGCACCCCCCGAGGAGCGGATCGAGATCGACCTGGCGTACACCACCCGCCACTACCGCCTCAAGGGGGATCCGTTCGGCAGCGACATCGCCATCATCCCCGCCGCCACGCCCTCGCACCCGCGCGGGGCCTTCTTCTACCGGGTGCCCGGCGAGGACAACCGGGTGGAGCTGTCGGTGACCGGGATCGTGGGCGACCACCCGCCCGTCGACCCCGAGGGGTTCCACGCCTTCGTCCGCTCGCTGCCCGTCCCCGAGATCCACGAGGCGATCCGCGACGCCGAACCGCTCGACGAGCCCCTGCGGTTCCGCTTCCCGGCCAGTGTCCGCAGGGACTACCACCGGCTGGAGCGCTTCCCCGCCGGGCTGGTCGTCCTGGGCGACGCGGTGTGCAGCTTCAACCCGGCCTACGCCCAGGGCATGACCTCCGCCGCGCTGCAGGCCCTGGTGCTGCGGCGGCACACCGCGGGGCGGCGGCTGCCGAACCCCCGGGCCTACTTCCGCGACGTCGCGCGGGAGATCCGGGCCCCCTGGTCCTTCGCCGCGGTGACCGACCTGGGCTACCCGGGCGTCGCGGGCCGCCGCACCCCGCAGACCCACCTGGTCAACCGCTACGCGGCGCTGGCCCAGCGGGCGGCGGTCCACGATCCCCGGATCACCGAGGCACTGGTGCGGATCGCCGGACTGGTGGCCACCCCGCAGTCGCTGATGCACCCGCGCACCCTGCTGCGGGTGCTGCGCGCCGCCCGCCGGCCCGTCCCGCCCCCGGCCGGCGCCCACGCGGGCGCTCCGGAGCTCTCCGGCCGGAACTGAGCCGTCGGCGGCCGATCGGAACGGGCCGCCCGCCGGAACAGCCGCGCCCACCGGAACGGGCCGCCCGCCGGAACGGCCGAGCCCGGCACCGGACTCCCGGTGC
>NZ_JBHVEU010000774.1:0-1637 GCF_042802075.1 Kitasatospora sp. NPDC057518 | reverse complement strand
GCGCACCCGTGTGCGCACCCCGCCCCGACGGGCCCCGCCGACCCGCTCGCGGGCCGGAGGGAGCCGACCTCAGGAGGTCAGCGAGGTCTTGCGGGTGGAGATGATCTGGTCGATCAGGCCGTACTCGGCGGCCTCCTCGGCGGTCAGGATCTTGTCGCGCTCGATGTCCTCGCGCACCTGCTCCGCCGTCCGGTTGGAGTGCTTGGACAGCATCTCCTCCAGCTGCTCGCGCATCCGGAAGATCTCCTTGGCCTGGATCTCCAGGTCGGACACCTGGCCGCGGCCGGTCTCGGTGTACGGCTGGTGGATGAGGATCCGGGCGTTCGGCAGCGCCATCCGCTTGCCGGGGGTGCCGGCCGCGAGCAGCACGGCCGCGGCGGAGGCCGCCTGGCCCATGCAGACCGTGGTGATGTCCGGCTTCACGTACTGCATGGTGTCGTAGATGGCCGTCAGGGCCGTGAACGAGCCGCCGGGCGAGTTGATGTACATCTGGATCTCGCGGTCCGGGTCCATCGACTCCAGGCACAGCAGCTGCGCCATGATGTCGTTCGCCGAGACGTCGTCGACCTGCGAGCCGAGGAAGATGATGCGCTCCTCGAACAGCTTGGCGTACGGGTCGTACTCGCGGATGCCCTGCGTGGTGCGCTCGACGAAGCGCGGGACGATGTAGCGGCCCTCGGCGCGCATGTCCTCGACGCGGGCCTGGGCGGCCGACAGGCTGGGGATGTTCATGGGGGTCCTTGTCCTCCGAGGCGTTGGGGCTGTGGTGTCGCGGGCCGGGCCGAGGCTCAGGCAGCGCCCGTGCCGCCGCCGCCGGGGACGTCCGCGGCGCTGTGCATGATCGCGTCGATGAGGCCGTACTCCAGGGCCTCCTCCGGGGTGAACCAGCGGTCGCGGTCGGAGTCGGCGGTGATCTGCTCGAAGGACTGGCCGCTGTGGTGCGCGATCAGCTCGGACATCCGCTTCTTGGTGCGGAGCAGCTGCTCGGCCTGGATCCGGATGTCGGTGGCGGAACCGCCGAGGCCCGCGGAGGGCTGGTGCATCAGGATCGTGGAGTTCGGCAGCGAGAAGCGCTTGCCCGGGGCGCCCGCGGTGAGCAGGAACTGGCCCATCGAGGCCGCCATGCCCATCGCGATGGTGACGACGTCGTTCTTGATGTACTGCATGGTGTCGTAGATCGCCATGCCGGCCGAGATCGAGCCGCCCGGGGAGTTGATGTAGAGGAAGATGTCCTTCTCCGGGTCCGCGGCCAGCAGCAGCAGCTGCGCGGTGATCTTGTTGGCGATGTCGTCGTCCACCGCCTGGCCGAGGAAGATGATCCGCTCGTTGAGCAACCGGTTGTAGACCTGGTCGCCAAGGCCGCCGAGCACGTCACCAGCGGCGGCGTGCGGTGCCATCGGGCCAGGCATCTGCATCTGCGGGAACGTCACTTAGCCACCTGCTCAGTCGATTTGGACGGTCGCTCCACGGCCGTCGCGGTGTCGCACAGCTTCCGGGTATCACGTCGTGATTGTTGCTGTCCAAGGACCCTAACGCGCAGGCCCGGCCGCAGAATCCCTCACGCAGAACTGTTCGCTGTGAGCGCAGGGTCGCGGCGGCCGCCGGGCCGGACGACAGCGGGCCCGGACACCGTACGG
>NZ_JBHVEU010000773.1:0-1646 GCF_042802075.1 Kitasatospora sp. NPDC057518 | reverse complement strand
GGGCGTACCCGGTGCCGCTCGCCGTACGACTACCTGAGCCGCTTGGGCCGCTCCGGCTACTTCAGCTGCTGCAGCGCCACGCCCACCCGCCGCACGGCGGCCTCGACGTCGTCGGGCATCCGGCTGGTGAAACAGAGCCGGAAGAAGCCCGGCTCCGCGTTGTGCATGGTCCCGCCGGGCAGCAGGGAGACCTCGGTGGGCTTGGCGGCGAGGTAGCGGAACAGCCACTCCTCGTTCGGGTCGAGCCCGTCCGGCCCGATGGCCGGCAGCCCGTTCACGTGCTCGCCGGGCGCGCGCTTGCCGAGGTACCTGGTGAGGTCGAGCCAGAAGAACATCGCGGCGTTGTCGCCGTCCTGGTGGACGTACTCGATCCCGGCGGCGTCCAGGGCGTCCTTGGTCCTGCGGAAGCTCGCGCTCAGCAGCGTGCGGTACTCGCGCATCGCGTACACCGGGTAGGGCTCCCCGTCGACGGTGGCCTTGAACAGCTCCCCGATGACGTAGGTCTTCAGCGAGTCGAACGGGGTGAACCAGGGCAGCGCGCGGGTCTGTTCGGCCGGGTCGTCGCTGCCGAGCATGGCGCGGTGCACGGCCTCGTTCTTGGAGATGACGAAGCCCGTGCGGAAGCCGGACAGCCCGAAGTCCTTGGCGAAGCCCCAGACCAGGTGGACCCGGTCGGTGTGCTCCTGGTACGCGTCCAGGGCCACCGCGCTGGTGAACGGCGTCGTCCCGGTGTCGAGTTGGGAGTGGCAGTAGATCTCGTCGGAGATGATGTGGAGGTCGGTGTGCGCGAGCGCCCAGCCGTAGATCTCGTCGAGGAGTTCCTTCGGGTAGTTGACGCCCAGCGGGTTGTGCGGATTGGTGAGGACGAGCAGCCGCGGGTTGTGCCCGGCCTCCTTCCGCGCCTCGTAGGCGTTCACGATCAGGTTCAGGGTGAGCCGGTAGCGGTCCTCCCCGTGGGTGGGCAGGTGCACCGGGACGCACTTCAGCTTGGGCCGTTCCTGGAACGACCAGTTGAAGCCCTGCCAGTACGGCGCCGGGATCAGCACCTCGTCCCCGGGCTTGAGCGGCACACCGCCCGTCCCCTGCCGCCGCATGAGCCCGTAGGCGATGCACTCCAGCGCGGAGGAGACCCCGGCGCAGCCGAAGACGTCCTCCATCACGACCGTGCGGCCGAACGCCCGGGTGAGCAGGTCCGCCGCCTGCTGACGCAGCCACGGGATGCCGACCGGGGCCATGTACTTGATGTTCAGCTCGGGGATCAGCCGGATCTTCTCGAAGACGTCCCGCTGCATCGAGTCGTGGTAGAGCAGGACGTTCTCCGCGACGGACAGGTCGACGGCGGTGTCCGGCGCCAGGTGCTGGTGGTAGAAGGCGAGGGCCTGCTCGAAGTCGGGCAGGCCGGCGTGCAGGTCGGCGATCGCCTGGGGCGAGGCGATCCTGAGTCCGTTCTCGGTGATGGTCATGGTGGGTCCCCTGTCGGGTGGGCGGGTCCGGCAGCGCGCCAGCAAGGGTGCCGGAAGGGTGCCGAACGACGCCGGACACGGCCGGACGATGCCGTTCGCACACGCATCGGCCCCAGCCGACCACGCCCCGGACCCGGCCGCCAGCGCTCGGCGGCCGTCCGGACGGCGGGCGCGCTCCGGCCC
>NZ_JBHVEU010000772.1:0-1670 GCF_042802075.1 Kitasatospora sp. NPDC057518 | reverse complement strand
CACGTCCCCTCGTCGTGCCAGTCGAACGGCACCGCACCCGAACGCGACCCCACCCGCACCCCGTACCCCAGGGCCGTCAGCCGGTCCGCCACCCGCCGACCCGTCTTCCCCGTCCCACCGACCACCAGCACGACACCGGACTCGACCGCGAGATCCACCACACCAGCCATCACAATCACCCTCACTCGGAGTAGGAGCCTGTTCGGATCGGCGGACCCGCCGGTGTTCGTGAACCCTGCGCGTCCGTCCTTGTGCTCACCAGTCAAGGCCACTCCGGGCCGGCGAACCATAGCCTCCGCACTCAGTTCCATGCGCGAGCGTCTACACCCCCGCCGCGCCCCCTCCGCCCTCCACCAGAACACACCCAAGCCGCCACGAACCACCCGTCTCGACCCCTCCTCCAGCAGCCCTTGAGCATCCGGCCGGACACTCCGCCGGAGTGGGCCCGGGTGGTGGCCATCGGTTGAGCATCCGGAGCCGGGCGGGGGCGCTGCCGGGGGGCGGCTCAGCGGAAGGCGGCGATGTTCTCGGAGACCCAGCGGCGGAAGGGCCTGGCGGGGGATCCGGTGACCGCTTCGACGGTGTCGCGCACCTCCAGCAGCTCGTCGTTGACGTCGCCGCCCGTCACGTCCAGCACCGCGTCCGCGGCCTCGGCCCCCAGGAGCGCGGACAGTTCCCGGTGGGCCTCCGCGCGGCCGGTCTCCGCGACGGGCACCTCCCGCCCCAGGGCCGCCGCGACGGCCTCCAGCTGCTGCCGGGCCGTCACCCGCCGTGGGCCGGTCAGCGCGTAGGTCCGTCCCCGGTGGCCGGGTTCGGTGAGCGCCACGCGCGCCACGGCCGCGATGTCCGCGGGGTGGACGGTGGGCAGCCCGGTGTCCGCGTACGGCACGCGGACCGTCCGGCGCTCGCGGATCGCCGGCGCCCACCACAGGGCGTTCGAGGCGAACTGCGTCGGCCGGAGCACCGTCCACGCCATGCCGCTGTCCGTGAGCAGCCGCTCGACGGCGGCGTTCTCGCGGGCGGGGCCCAGGTGCGGATGCGTCTGGACGGTGATGGACGACACCAGTACCACGTGCTCGACACCCGCCCGGCGGGCGGCGGCGAGGATCTCGGCGTCGGAGCCGATCCGCGACACCAGGAACAGCGAGCGCACCCCGTCGAGGGCGGACGCCAGGGCGGCCGGGTCGGCGAAGTCGCCTTCGCACGCCTCCACCCCCTCGGGGAACCGAGCTCGGGCGGCGTCACGGGTGAGGCCTCGGAGGGGGCCCGCCCCGTGCGCCCGCAGGTCCTCCAGCAGGGCGCGTCCGATGTTCCCGGTGGCTCCGGTCACAAGAATCATCTGCCTTCTCCTGTCATCTGACGACTGGTCGGAGGAAGGCTAGGAGCTCAAGCGGGCTTGAGGTCAACGAGATCGCCGAGAGGGCGCCCGGCGGCCGTGCGAGAATCGGGCAGGTGACGGCCGTGGACCACCCCGGCCACGGCAGGACGGAAGAGGAGACCTCGGTGACCGGGACGGTGGCAGCCGGTGCCGCGGGCTTCGATCCGGACGAGCACGTACGGTTCGCCCGGTACCGCCGGGCCTTCGCGACGGTGGCACCCGAGGAGGCGGCCGGCCTCGCCGCCCGGCTGCTGCAGGTCCGGTAGCGCGGGCGGAGGAGGCCGGATTGCCG
>NZ_JBHVEU010000771.1:0-1680 GCF_042802075.1 Kitasatospora sp. NPDC057518 | reverse complement strand
CCTTCGGCCGGACGCCCGCCGTGCCAAGTTCGCGGTTTTCCACGATGCCCGAGCGTGGCGGTCGGATGCCAATCTGTGACTGCCACCGCACCCCGCAGCCGGGTCGGGGCGGGACCGATCGGCCCCGGGTGACCGGCTGTTCACGTGGAACGCCCAGAAGGGACACTTGTCATGAACAGGCGAATCGGAGCGGCCTCGCTCAGCGCGGCTCTCGCGGCCGCGGTTCTCGTCGGCGGTACCGCCCAGGCCTACGCCGCCGCGGCCTCCCCCGCCCCGGCGCACGCCGCGCCGGCGCCCGTCGCGGCGCCCGCCGTCCAGGAAGGCGCGTCGGCGCAGGCGCTCGACATCTGGCACTGGGTCGGCCGGTACAACTCCCAGTTCGCCGCCGAGGCCGCGTACTGGGTGCTGTACGGCCTCGGGAGCGCCATCGCGATGAGGATCGAGAAGATCTGGGACAACGGCGTGGAGACCTGGGAGCTCTACATCCAGTGAGTCTCCACAGCCAGTGAGTCACCCGGCGCCGGCACCCAGCCGCGGCGCCCCCCTCCGGACGGGACCAAGGCGAGCGTGACGCGTGTCCGCTCGTCCAGCCGAGAAGAGAGTTGGTAGACCCATGCAGCGTACGACCTCCATGACCGGTCTGGGCCGCACGGCCGCGGGCGCCCTCACCGCCGTGCTGATGGCGGCCGGAGCGGTCGCCCTCGCCCCGTCCGCGCAGGCCGCGGCCGGGCAGGACGGGCCGCAGGCCTCGGCGGCGCAGCGCCCGGCCGCCGAGAGCGCGGCGGCGAACGTGCCGCTGGTCGCCGCGGACCGTTCCACGAAGGTCACGCTCTCCAACGGCAGCGGGTCCGGCCTGACCAAGACGTGGGACAAGCTCGACCACGGCTGCTGGACGAACGACATGCTGCCGTCCGACTACATCCCCAACACGAAGTCCTCCAGCTGGCAGAGCGAGTCCTGCGGGTTCGCGACCGGGACCGAGGGCAACATCACCTACACGCTCGACAACGGCGGAGAGGTCAAGCTGCACTGGAACAACCCGTACTGGGGCAGCAACGACTACAGCTGCTCCGTCCCGGACGGGTACACCTGTTCCCGGAGCGGCGGCAGCGGGGACAACACCGCGGTCACCTTCAGCATCGGGCGCAGCCGGGCCAAGGCCGCCGCCGCGGAGATGCCCAGCCTCACCAGCGCCTCCCGGAGCACGAGCATCAACCTGACCAACAACTCGGGGAAGCTGCTCACCCGCTCCGGCGCGAGCCTGCAGTGGGGGATCTGGTCCGACAACATGATGCCGCCGTCGATGGTCCAGCCCGGTGTCACCGCGAAGTGGGCGAGCGAGTCCGAGGGCGTGATGACCGGCACCGAGGGTGAGGTCAGCTTCAACGTGGCCGGGGAGCAGAACCAGGTCAAGGTGCACTGGAACAACCCGTACTGGGGCAGCAACGGCTACAGCTGCGACGCGCCGGCCGGGTACAAGTGCACCTGGCAGGGCGGCAGCGGCGACAACGCCGCGGTCTCCTTCACCCTGTCGAAGTCCTGACGCCGAAGTCCTGACGCCGAGTCCTGACGCGGGATCCGGTGTGCATCGTTATCAATTGTTAAGTGCGGGAATACAGTAACATCTTTTGTCGTTGTATCTTGTGTAAAGAATGTTGTTGGTACAGCACGACGTAATAC
>NZ_JBHVEU010000770.1:0-1696 GCF_042802075.1 Kitasatospora sp. NPDC057518 | reverse complement strand
GGCGCGTCCGGCCCCGCGCGCGTGCCTCAGATCGCGAGCGGGTCCGCGCACACCGCCAGGTCGTGGACCGTCGCCGCGAAGCGGGGTGCCACCGCGCCGGGGCCGAGGACGTCACGGGCCGCCGTCAGCAGCGCGTTGCGCAGCCGCCCGTGCGCGGCGAGGTAGCCGAGCTGGGTGAGCGCCGCCGACTGCAGCGCCCGCGCCCGCCGCTCCACCGGCGCCGGGACGGCCGACGGGATCGCGCAGGCGCCGACCACCGGGTCCAGCAGCAGCACCGCCCGCGCGTAGTCCGGCACCGCGCCCCCGCCGCCACCGCCCCCGCCGTCGTACGCGCGCTGCGCCGCGTCCACCGCCCGCCGCGCGCCGTCCTGTTCGGAGCCGTACCGTTCCGTGCCGTCCCGGTGCGCGCCGTCCGCGGCCGCGAGCTGCGCCCGGGCGGTGACGGCCGGCCGGGCGGCGCCCAGGGCGGTGCCGGTCAGGCGCGCCCACACCTCACGCACGGTGCGGGAGGGGGTGTCCAGGTGGCCGGGGGTGGCGAGCAGCGGGGCGACGGCGCCCGCGTCGGGCAGGGTGCCGGCGGCGGCGCGGTGGGCGGCCAGCCATGCGGACACGTACGGGGCGCCCCACACCGGGTGCCCGTAGGCGCCGAGTCCGACCTCGGCCGGGGTGCCGAAGGCGGTGGTGGTGGCGTCCAGCAGTTCGGCGCGGGCCGGGCCGGGGGCGCCGAGCAGTCCGGCGCCGGCCAGGTACACGGCGCGGTGCGCGGGCAGGTAGAGGTTCAGTTCGGCGGGGGAGGCGTGCCCGCCCGCGGGCCGCAGGACCATCCGCACCCCGGCGGCCTCGACCGCGTACAGGCCCTCCTGCCAGGGGATCCCGGTCCAGGCGGGCCAGTGGGCCCGGGGCGTCGGGGCGGACAGCGGGCCGCCGACGGTGTCGGTGGGGGCGAGGAAGTCCGGCCGGCCGGTGGAGATGGTGCGGCCGAGGTCGGAGCCGGCCAGGGCGAGCGGGCCGATGCCGAGCCGGGTGCCGTAGGCGTAGTCGACCAGGCGGGCCTGCCGGGCGCCCTCGGTGACCTGGCGCAGCACCGCGTCGGCGAGGAACCCGTCGGGCGCGTACACCGCGAGGTCGGCGGGCGGTCCGGCGGGCGGGCCGGTGCGGGATCCGGTGAACAGCCCGCGCACGCCGCCGAAGTGGTCCACCCCGCTCTGGGTGTGGACCACGGCCCGCACCGGGCGGGTGTCCCCGGTGGTGGAGCGGTACAGGGCCAGGGCGGCGCGGGCCGTCTCGTACGAGCCGAGCGGGTCGATCACCAGCAGGGCGCGGGGGCCGGTGACGACGGTCAGGTTGGCGAGGTCGAAGCCGCGTACCTGGTAGAGGCCGTCGGCGACCCGGAACAGGCCCGAGGGGAGGGCGAGTAGGCCCTGGCGGCGCAGCGGCGCCGCCACCGGGGAGTCGGCGTCGGCGGGGGTGTCGGAGGTGTGGAAGTCGAAGGCGTGGAAGTGCCAGACCGCCTCCTCGCCGTCCAGGGACGGCAGGGCCCGGTAGGGCGGGGCGGCGAGCAGGCCGCGTTGGGCGTTCTCGAAGTCGGCCGGGGCGTCGGGGAGTTCCTTGGCGCCGGCCAGGTTCCGTCGCGTGACGTACGCGGTCGGCTCCATGGGCACGAAGGTGTCGGCCACGGGCTTGCCCTCCTCAAGGC
>NZ_JBHVEU010000769.1:0-1727 GCF_042802075.1 Kitasatospora sp. NPDC057518 | reverse complement strand
GGACGGGGCCGCCGCACCGGGGCCCGGCCGGCCCGTACGGGAGAGTCGAGGGCGGCGCCGGCCGTCGACTACCCTCCCCCCTCGTGGACGATCACCCCGAACCCCGGACCCTGCGCGTCTTCGTTGCGCTCGCCCCGCCCGACGACGCCAAGGACGAACTGGCCAGGGCCCTGCGACCCACCTATGCCGGCTACCCGCGGCTGCGGTGGAACCGGATCGAGGACTGGCACATCACCCTGGCCTTCCTCGGCGAACAGTCGTCCACGGCGGTGCCGCTGCTGCGGTCGGCGCTGGCCGCCGCGGCCCCGTCGCGCCCCGCCCTGCGGCTGGGCCTGCGCGGCGGCGGCTACTTCGACCAGCGGCTGCTGTGGACCGGCATCGACGGTGACCTGGAGGGACTGCACCGGCTCGCCGCCGACGTCCGGGATCTCGTCAGGTCCTGCGGGATCGACTTCAGGGAGCGGCCGCTGAACCCCCATCTCACCCTGGCCCGCTCCCGCCGCGACGACTCCGTCAGCGTGCCGCTGGCGGCGGCCGGGCTCACGGGGTTCGTGGGCCGGCCGTGGCGGACCGAACGCCTCCACCTCGTCGGCAGCAACATCGGTCGCGGCCCCGGGCCGATCCACTACCGCGACATCGAGGCGTGGCGGCTCGGCGTCGCCGCGGCCCCGGCCTGAGGCGCCCGGGGGTCGGAGCCCGGGGAGCCGGGTGGCTGTACCGGCCTACGGGGTACGTGCCTACAGGTACCTGCCTACGGGTACGGCTCCGTTCGATGTCGCACGGTTTTCCGCCGTCCGCGATCGATCGGCGGATGTGACATCGGTCACACGCGTGCCGGCCGTCGGTCGGCCCTCGTTCGCAACACGCCGATCCGCAGGTCGAATTCGCGACTCGGAGTCCCCGGCGCGCCGGGTGGGCGTCCGAAACGATCTCGCTGCTGACGGTGGATTGGCCCTAGCCTGCCGGGCATGTCCCAGAACACGAACATCCCCGGTTTCCCCGGGGGGCCGACCGCTGCGGTCGGCGACTCCGCCAAGGTGCAGCGCCAGGTACGGCAGCAGGCGGGCGTCGGACCGGTCTACGGTGGCGGCGGCACCCTCTTCTCCGAGCCCGTCCTGGTGGTGAACCAGAAGGCCAAGCTGATCGAGCTGACCAACGAGTACTCGGTCTTCGACCAGCAGGGCGCCACGCTGGGCTCGGTGGTCCAGGTCGGCCAGAGCGGCCTGCGCAAGGTGGTACGGCTGCTCTTCTCCATCGACCAGTACCTGACCCACAAGCTGGAGATCCGCGACGCGCAGGGCACCCCGGTGCTGCTGCTGACCCGTCCGGCGAAGTTCATCAAGTCGCGGGTGATCGTGCAGCGTCCGGACGGCCAGGAGGTCGGCCAGATCGTTCAGCAGAACGCCATCGGGAAGATCAACTTCTCGCTGGAGGTCGGCGGTCAGAAGGTCGGCGCGATCAAGGCCGAGAACTGGCGGGCCTGGAACTTCTCCATCGTCGACGGGACGGACACCGAGATCGCCCGGATCACCAAGACCTGGGAAGGCCTGGCGAAGACGATGTTCACCACGGCCGACAACTACGTTCTCCAGATCCACCGCCCGCTCCCCGACCCGCTGCTCAGCCTGGTCGTGGCGACCGCGCTGACCGTGGACACCGCGCTGAAGCAGGACGCCCGCGGCCTCGGATAGCCGCGAACCGGGGAAACCGGGGACTGACGGGCAGGC
>NZ_JBHVEU010000768.1:0-1753 GCF_042802075.1 Kitasatospora sp. NPDC057518 | reverse complement strand
GGGACGGGGGCGGTCGGGTGGCGACGCGTCAGGCTCAGGCCTGCTTGGTCTCCCAGAAGATCTTGTCGACCTGGGCGATCAGGTCGAGCAGGGCCTGGCCGGTGGCCGGGTCCGTGGACGCCTTGGCGGCCGAGGCGGCCTTCAGGGTGTCGTTGATCAGCTGGTGCAGCTGCGGGTACTTCTCGAAGTGCGGGGCCTTGAAGTAGTCGCTCCACAGCACCGAGATGTGGTGCTTGACGGCCTCGGCGCGCTGCTCCTTGATGATGACGGCGCGGGCGCGGAAGTGCGGGTCCTCGTTGGCCTGGTACTTCTCCTGGGTGGCCTTGACCGACTCGGCCTCCAGCTTGGCCTGCGCGGGGTCGTAGACGCCGCAGGGCAGGTCGCAGTGGGCGTGGACGGTGGCGCGCGGTGCAAACAGACGAGAGAACATGGGAGTCCTTCCTTAGATCGTCTTCCCGCGCCCGAGATTACCCTTCCGCCCTCCCGGTTTCGCGATCGGGCGGTGGGCCTAGGGCGAAAGACGGACCGGGAACCGGCGCAATCCGGACATCGGACGGACGGCGGTCCGTACGGCAGACTGGGGGCGCGAGCGGGGGCGGGAGGAGGAGTCGTGGCGCGGAGCACGCGAGCGGAGGGCGCCGGGGCGGGGGAGCGCGGCCCGGGCGGCGCGCTGCCGTTCGGGCTGGTCGACGTGGCGGGGCCGTCGATGGTCCCGACCCTGCGCGAGGGCGACCGGCTGCTGGTCCGCTACGGCGCGCCGATCCGGCCCGGCGCGGTGGTGGTCTTCCGGCACCCCTTCCAGCAGGACCTGCTGGTGGTGAAGCGGGCCGCCGAGCGCCGGGCCACGGGCTGGTGGCTGCTCTCCGACAACCGCCCGGTGGACAGCGACAGCCGCAGCTACGGCGCCGTCCCGGACGAGCTGGTGCTCGGCCGGGTGCTGCTGCGGCTGCGCCCGAGCCCGGTCTGGCTGGCGCCGGGGCGCCGGCTGGAGCGGCTGCTGCTCACCCCGCGGCTGGCCCGGGTGCCGGGCCTGGCCCGCCGGCTCGGCGCCTGGGTGGAGGACGTCTAGCGGGCTGCTACGCCCGGGCCGCCGCCTCCGCCTCCAGGCGCTTGCGGGCCCGGTAGGCGGCCACGTTGGCGCGGGTCGCGCAGCGGTCCGAGCAGTAGCGGCGGGAGCGGTTGGTCGAGGTGTCCAGGTAGGCGTTGCGGCAGGGCGCGGCCTGGCAGATGCCGAGCCGGTCGGCGCCCAGCTCGGTGAGGTGGACGGCCAGGCCCATGCAGGCGACCGCGCTGAAGTGGGCGGTGGCGGTGGGGGAGTTGTCGGCCAGGTGCAGGTGCCAGCGCGGCCGCCCGGCGTCGTCCAGGTAGTCGTGCCCGGAGATCAGCGGGCTGACCGGGTACTCCATCAGCAGGCTGTTCAGCAGGTCGACGCCGCGGATCTCGTCCCCGCCGGCGGCGGCCTCGAAGACCCCGCGCAGCCGGGTCCGCACCGCCCGCAGCCGGGGCACGTCGGACTCGTCGGCGAGCGAGCGGGCCCGCGAGGAGTCGGAGAAGAGACCGCGCACCGCCTCCACGGAGGTCAGCGAGTCGGTGCCGCGCTCGGGCTCCTCGGTGTTCACCAGCCGGACGGCGAGATCGGCGTAGGCGGCGAGCTCCACAGGGGTCCTTCCAGGGGGGTCGGTAACGGGCTGACTGCCTCCAGCCTATTACCCGGGCGGGCAAAACGACGGCGCCCGGCAGGAGTGACCTGCCC
>NZ_JBHVEU010000767.1:0-1753 GCF_042802075.1 Kitasatospora sp. NPDC057518 | reverse complement strand
GGCATCGACCCGGCCGAGACCGACCGCCTCGCCAAGGCGTTCCCGCACATCCGCGCCCGCGACGCCCGTTCCGCCCGGACGCCTACGGTCCGGCCAGGTCGCCGACTTAGGTCGCCGGCGCCGGTTCCCCATGCAGTCGGATGACCGATGCGTCCCGCCTGCCCTCGCCGCCACAGTGGTGCTGCTCCGCGAACGAACGTCGGAGCGCCCCCTGGGCAGTTGAAGAGCAGAGGAGAGCATCATGATGAACCTGCGGCGACTGGCGACGAGGCTCGCGGTGGGTGCCGCCACGGTGGCCGGGGTGCTCGCCGCCACGACGACGACGGCGAGCGCCGACATCCTCACCTCGATCGAGACCGGTCCCGGCAAGTGCCCCGCCAACTGGGTGTGCCTGTGGAGCGAGAACAACTACATCGTGGGGAACCCGAAGGGCGGGGTCGACTACGGGGCCGTGGGCGCGAACGAGAACATCGCGGACCTGGCGTCGTTCAAGTACGAGAGCAAGCTCTGGCGCTGGAAGGGCATGGCGGACGAGGCCTCCTCGGTCGTGAACAACACCGGGAGCAGCATCTGCTTCTACGAGCACAGCAACTACGGCGGCCTGGAGTTCAAGATCGGCCCCCGGGAGAAGTGGGCCTCCGTCCCGTCGTGGATCAACGACAAGATCAGCTCCTTCAAGTTCTGCTGACCTGCCCCCTCCCTTCCTCCCTTCCTCCCTTCCCTTCTTCTCCTTTCCTCGACCTGAACGGATCGTCATGAAGCTCTCCAGGAACCTGGCCAAGCTGGGCCTGTCCGCCGCCGCCGCCGTCGGCCTGATCGTGACCGGGGCGACCTCCGCGAGCGCCACCAACGTCTACGACATCGGCCACGGGGCCGGGTCGTGCCCCGACGGCTACGTCTGCCTGTGGTCGGAGGCCAACTTCATCCGGGGCGGGACCATCAACGACGCGAAGTTCGGCTCCTTCGCGTCGAACCAGGACACCGGCGACATGGGCAAGCTCCAGAAGCGCAGCTCCGGTGGGGACAAGGGCATGCAGGACATCACCTCGTCGGTGCTGAACAACACCGGGAGCAGCATCTGCTTCTACGAGAACAACTGGTACACCGGCCTGGAGTTCAAGATCGGGCCCGGGGAGCACTGGCCCTACATCCCGTCGTGGATCAACGACAAGATCAGCTCCTTCAAGTACTGCTGACCCCTCATCGCCTCGACCCCCACCTCGACTCCCCACCTCGACCTGAACGGATCGTCATGAAGCTTTCCCAGAAGATGACCAGGCTCGGCCTGTGCGCGGCCGCCGCCGTCGGACTGGTCGTGACCGTGTCGGGCTCCGCCAGCGCCAACACGATCCTCGGCATCGGTCAGGGCGCCGGCGCGTGCCCCACCAACTACGTCTGCCTGTGGACCGAGAACAGCTACGTCGGCAACACGGGCTCCACCGGCAAGTTCCCGGCGATCGCCTCGGACCAGAACATCAGCGACATGGGCAAGCTGCAACGGAACAACGGCCTGTGGACGGGGATGCAGGACGTCACGTCGTCGGTGGTGAACAACACCGGGAGCAGCATCTGCTTCTACGAGAACAACGACTACGGCGGCCTGGAGTTCAGGATCGGCCCCTGGGAGCGGTGGCCCTCCCTCCCGTCGTGGATCAACGACAAGATCAGCTCCTTCAAGTACTGCTGATCCGCCGCAGGACCCGGCCGACCCCCGCGGCCGTGTGAAGCCGCGGGCCCGGACCGCATCCACGGC
>NZ_JBHVEU010000766.1:0-1780 GCF_042802075.1 Kitasatospora sp. NPDC057518 | reverse complement strand
TGCCCCGACCGGCCGCCCGCCGTTCCGGCAGCGGGTGTCACCGCGTTTCACCGGCCCGCCGCACCGGGCCGACCGGCCTCTCCCGCAGAGGCCGCACCGCACACGAGAGGAGTAACGGCGCCGCCCGACCCGCGCGCCGTACACAACCACCATGGCAACCATCCCGACCCTGGGCGCCGAGCGCACCGCCGGCCACACCGCCTCCCGCGCCGAGACCCGCGAACTGCTCGGCAAGGCCACCTACGACCTGCTGGTGATCGGGGGCGGCATCCTCGGCACGGCCGTCGCCTGGACCGCGTCCCAGGCCGGCCTGAAGGTCGCCATGGTCGACGCCGGCGACTTCGCCGGTGCCACCTCCAGCGCCTCCTCCAAGCTCGTCCACGGCGGTCTGCGCTACCTGCAGACCGGCGCGGTCAAGCTGGTCGCGGAGAACCACAAGGAGCGCCGCGCGCTCTCCACCGACGTGGCCCCGCACCTGGTCAACCCGCTGACCTTCTTCGTGCCCGTCTACAAGGGCGGCCCGCACGGCGCCGCCAAGCTCGGCGCCGGCGTCTTCCTGTACTCGGCGCTGTCCGCCTTCCGCGACGGCATGGGCCGGGTCTCCACCGCCGCGCACGCCGCCCAGCAGGTGCCCGCGCTGCGCACCGAGGGCCTGCGCTCGGTGGCCGTCTACGGCGACCACCAGATGAACGACTCGCGCGTCGCCGTGATGACCGTGCGCGCCGCCGTCGACGCCGGCGCCGTGGTGCTCAACCACGCCGAGGTCACCGGCCTGCGCTTCACCGGCGGCCGGGTCACCGGCGCCGAGCTGCGCGACCGCCTGGACGGCAGCGAGTTCGGCATCGACGCCCGCCTGGTGCTGAACGCCACCGGCCCGTGGGTGGACCACCTGCGCAAGATGGAGGACGCGGGCGCCGCGCCGTCGATCCGCCTCTCCAAGGGCGCCCACGTGGTCGTCAAGCGCCGGGCGCCGTGGCGCGCCGCGCTGACCATCCCGATCGACAAGTACCGCGTCTCCTTCGCCATCCCGTGGGAGGACCACGTCCTGCTCGGCACCACCGACGAGGAGTACACCGGCGACCCGAAGGACGTCCGGGCCACCGAGGCGGACATCGACCAGATCATGGGCGAGGCCGCGCACGCGATCCGCGACGAGCACCTCGACCGCGACCTGGTCACCTACTCCTTCGCCGGCCTGCGGGTGCTCCCGGGCGGCCCGGGCGACACCGCCGCCGCCAAGCGCGAGACGGTCGTCACCGAGGGCCGCGGCGGCATGCTGTCGGTCTCCGGCGGCAAGTGGACCACCTACCGGCACATCGGCCGCACCGTGCTGGAGAAGCTGGCCCACGTGCCCGGCACCAGCCTCGGCGAGGACATGTCCCCGATCGCCCCGACCGTCCCGCTGCCGGGCGTCGGCGCGCCGAACGCGGTGGCGCACCGCCTGCTGATCGACCGCGACCCGGGCTCGCGGATGGAGCCGCTGGTGGCCAAGCACCTGGCCAGCCACTACGGCACCCTGTCCTTCGACATCGCCCGCATGATCGACGAGAACCCGGAGCTCGGCCGGCCGATCCACGAGGACGGTCCGGACGTCTGGGCGCAGGTCGCGTACGCGGCGGACAACGAGTGGGCGTACACCACGGACGACGTGCTGCGCCGCCGCACCACCATGACGGTGCGCGGTCTGGACACGCCGGAGATCCGGGCCGAGGTCGAGGCCTTCCTCGCGAAGCGCGGCACCAAGTAGGCACGGCCGGGCGAAGCGCGGTAGCGCGGGTCC
>NZ_JBHVEU010000765.1:0-1786 GCF_042802075.1 Kitasatospora sp. NPDC057518 | reverse complement strand
CCCCTGAGCATCGCCGCAGGTCGTGCTGGGCGGCGGCGCAGATGACCAGCGCTAGCGGCAGGACCATCGGCAGGACGAAGTCGTAGGGCGAGGGGACGGCGAGCGCGAGCGCGTAGGCGGGCGCCACCAAGAGGGCGGCGGCGGCCAGGGGGACGCGCGGGGCGCGGCCGGCGGCGACGGCGCGGGCCAGCAGCATGCCGAGGACGAACTCCGGCAGCCGGGCCGGCGGGAAGAGGTAGCCGAACCACAGCTGGTCGAGGGAGACGGGCAGTTGGGGGATCCGGGGCCGGTCGGACAGCAGGACCGCGTCGGCTCCCGCGACGGCCGCGGCGGCCAGCAGGGCGGCGGCCAGGGCCGGGAGCAGGGCGCGTGCCGGCAGGCGCCGTACGGCGCGGTGCAGGAGCGGGAAGAGCAGGTAGAACAGGGCCTCGCAGCACAGCGACCAACTGGGCATGTTCATCCCGGAGTTGATGTCCGGGTCGGGCGAGTAGGCGTGGACGAGCAGGAGGTTGGGCAGCCAGGTGCGCACCGGGGCGGCCCAGGCGAACAGGAGGGCGGCGGCCGCCCACATCGCCAGGTGGCTGGGGTAGATCCGGGCCAGGCGCCGGCGCCAGAACACGGCGGGGCGTTCGCGCTCGCGCGCGGACCAGGTCAGGACGAAGCCGCTGAGGACGAAGAAGAACGAGACCCCGGCGTAGCCGGCCTTGGAGGTGGCGTGGGCGAGGGCGGCGGCGAGGCGGGGGTCGGCGAAGAAGCCGAGCGGGGCGCCGGGGTGCAGCGGGTCGGCGATGAGGAAGGCGTGGAAGAGGAAGACGGCGAGGGCGGCGGCGAAGCGCAGGGAGGTGAGGGTGGGCAGGCGGTGCGGGGGTGGCGGTCCTCCGACCAGCCGAGTATCACTTCGTGCGCTCATCGCACGACTGTAGGTGACGGTGCGTCAAGTCGGGTCGCCGCCGCTGTCCCCCGGGAGGTGGATTCGGGGCGGAGGCGGACGTGAAGGCGAGGTGGAAATGGCGGTGCGCGGCGCGGGCGGGCTGGGCACACTGGCTCGATGATCATCGACCACTGGCCCCTGCGGGGGCTGCGCGTGTCCTCGCCCCGCCTGGAGCTGCGCCTGCCCACCGAGGACGAACTCGCCGAGGTGGCCGACGTCGCCGCCCGCGGCGTCCACCCGCCCGAGGAGCGCCCGTTCCTGACGCCGTGGGGCGAGCTGCCGCCGGCCGAACGGGCCCGGCACGTGGTGCAGTTGCACTGGCGGCGGCTGGGGCGCTGGAGCGCGCAGGACTGGGCGCTGAACCTGGTGGCCTTCCACGAGGGGCGCCCGGTGGGCATCCAGGACATGCGCGCCAAGGAGTTCGGCGTGCGGCGCGAGATCGTCTCGGGCTCCTGGCTCGGCCTGGAGTACCAGGGCAAGGGCCTGGGCACCGAGATGCGCGCCGCGATGCTCCACCTGGCCTTCGCGGAGCTGGGGACGCGGTCGGCGAGGTCGCTGTCCTTCGCCGACAACCACTCCTCCCTGGCCGTCTCGCGCCGGCTCGGCTACCGCGGCGACGGCATCGACCGCGACGTCCTGGACGGGCGGGTGGTGGTCTCCCAGCGCCTGCGCCTGACCCCCGAGGCCTGGGCCGGGCACGCCCGCACCCCGGTCACCGTCACCGGCCTGGACGAGGGCTGCCGCGCCCTGTTCGGCCTCGACGACTGAGCACCCGACCGGGACGCCCGCGCGCGGGGCGAGCGGCGCAGCGCGCCCACTCCCCCGCGACGCGGGAAGTCGGCCGGGCCGACTTCC
>NZ_JBHVEU010000764.1:0-1807 GCF_042802075.1 Kitasatospora sp. NPDC057518 | reverse complement strand
ATCCCACGGAGGGATCGCCCGGCACCTTTTGCCGTTCACCCGATCGGGTGCGGAGCGGCTTGCCGGAGCACGGCGAGGAGAGAGGTTCCCGGGTGGATCTCGACTACGACCTTTCAGTACCCGACCGTGAAGCGGCGCTGGACGAAGCGCGGCAGCTCCGCCTCGTCGACCAGGGCGACCGCGGCGTCCTCCACCGAGATGCGACTGCGTCCGTCCGCGTCCAGGACGGATTGGTCACCACCGGTCCGGAAACGGCCGGTACGCTCGCCGGGAGCGATGTCCTCGGCCGGGCTGAAGTAGGTCCACAGCCGATTCGAGGTTCGCAGGACGGTCAGGGCGTCCCGGTGGCCGCGCACGGCGGCCGCGTACTCCCGGGGCAGTCCGAGCGCGTCGAGGCTCTCATGGATCAGCTCGTCATGGTCGGCGCGCACCACGCCCGGTTCGACCTCCAGGCTTCCGGCACCGCCGATCACGATCAGGCGCGTCCTGGGGTGGCTCTCCAGTGCCGTCAGCAGCGCGCGGGCGGCAGTCGCGTAGACCGTGGGGTCGGCGATGGAGCGACGGACGGTGTCGGCGAAGTCCTTGGCGGCGTTGCCCGGCTGGAATCCGCTGATCAGCACGTCCAGGCCGGGCAGCACGGCCGCGATGCTCGCCGCGTCGAGGACGTCGACGTCGGCCCAGGTGATGTTCTCGCGGGTCTCCTTGATCCGTGAAGTGTCCCGACCGAAGGCCGAGACCAGGTGTCCGCGCTGAAGCGCCTCGGTGACGACCCGGCTGCCGATGCCGCCAGTGGCGCCGATGACTCCGATGTGCATGGTTCTCCCCTCAACCTGCCTGCGAATACGGCGACATGACGGGCCGTCGGTCACCGCGGCGAAAACTATACGGCGTGAAGTTTCGATACGCCAACCAATCTAGTGACACTGTAGAGTGTCCGCATGGCGGCTACCGGGACCACAGGACGACGCGAGCGGCTGCGCGCCGAGACGACGGCCGAAATCAAGAGCGTGGCATTGGCTCTGATGGCCTCAGGCGGCCCCGACGCCATCACGCTGCGGGCCATCGCCCGAGAGATGGGCATGACCGCCAACGCCATCTACGGCTACTTCGCCACCCGCGACGATCTGGTCACCACGCTCATCAACGACGTGTACACCGCGCTGGCCGACGCCGTGGACGCGGCCTGGGAGGCCGCCCCCGCCAAGGACCCGGCGGGCCGGATCCAGGCATGGGCCACCGCCTTCCGGAACTGGGCCGTCGCCAACCCCGAGGGCTTCCGCCTCGTCTACGGTGACCCGGTCCCCGGCTACCACGCCCCCGAGGGCGGCGCCGCCCCGGACGCCGCGCGCCGGGTGTGCACAGGACTCGCCGCACTCGCGGCGGCTGCCTGGCCCCACACCGAACACCTCTACCGAGACAGCACGTTCGAGTGGCCCGACTTCGACCCCGGGCTCCGCGACAAGGTGCGCGAGGCCTTCCCGGAGCTGCCCCCCGCCGCTGTCGCACTCGCCCTGCGCATCTGGGGACACCTGCACGGCCTGGTGTCACTGGAGATCTACGGCCACCTCCACACTCAGATGGCCAGCCCGGACAAGCTCTTCCGCGAGGAACTGGCCCAGCTCGTCCGAGCACTGGGCATCCCTCACCAGGGCTGAGCGGCTCCGCCGCACAGCCCGGACCGGGCTTGTCCCGCGGCCCGGTGAGGTGAGGAGGAGCGGAACACCGGTTCAGGACCTCGTGCGGGTCGGGGGCCTCACACCTGTCCGCAACCACCAACACCTGAAAGCAGTTGCGCGAGAAGTCGGCC
>NZ_JBHVEU010000763.1:0-1809 GCF_042802075.1 Kitasatospora sp. NPDC057518 | reverse complement strand
GACTCTGCTGGCGAAGTCGGTTGGGTTGGGCGTGGGACAGTAAGTGTGTGCCGGTCGGGGCGGGTTGGCTGTCTGTGGGGGTGGGTCGTGTTGCGTCCTGGTGGTGTGTCGGGGATTCCGGCGGAGACCGTGGCGCTGGCTCGCCGGGTCCATCCGCGGGGGACGGACGAGATGCGGGTTCGGGACGCGCTGGGTCCGTTGTTCAGCGACGAGGACTTCACCACGGGTGAGTTCGAGGAGATGTACGCGGGCCTGGGACGGCCCGGGATCTCGCCGGCCCTGCTGGCGATGGTCACGGTCCTGCAGTTCCTGCACAACCTCTCCGACCGGGACGCCGCGGTGGCGGTGGCCGACCGGATCTCCTGGAAGTACGCGCTGGGACTGGAGCTGGAGTACACCGGTTTCGATGCCAGCGTGCTGTGCGAGTTCCGGGCCCGCCTGGCAGCCGGGAACCGGGCGGATGCCCTGCTCTCGCTGATGCTGGAACGTCTGAAGGCCGCCGGCCTGGTGCGGGCCGGCGGCCGTCAGCGCACCGACTCCACCCACGTGCTGGCCTGTGTGCGCGCACTGAACCGCGTCGAGTGCCTGGGCGAGGCCCTGCGCGCGGCCCTGGAGGAGATAGCCCGCACCGACCCGGGCCTGGTCGTGCCGCTGCTCGGGCCCGGCTGGGACGAACGCTACGGCCGCAAGGTCGAGACCGGCAGGCTCCTGCGCCGCAGAGGCGCCTCCGCCCTCAAGCTCGCCGAGCAGATCGGCGCCGACGGGCAGAGCCTGATCGCCGCCATCGACACGGACCCCGACGCCGTGCGGATGAACGGCCTCCCGCAGGTCAAAATCCTGCGCGAGCTGTGGGACCAGCACTTCGAGGCCACCACCACCGGCCGACTGCGCTACCGGGACACCGAGGAACTGCCGCCCTCCGCACAGCGCGTGCGCTCACCCCACGACCCTGACGCCCGCTACAGCACCAAAGGCGCGCCCGGCGCCGCACGCATGGAATGGACCGGTTCCAAGGGCCACCTGACCGAGTCCTGCGACGAGGGCCTGCCGCACGTGGTCACCGACGTCCACACCACCCCCGCCACCGAACCCGACGTCACGGCCGTCACCCCCGTCCAGGACAAACTCATCGCCCGGGACCTGAAACCCGGCGAGCACCTGCTCGACTCCGGCTACCCCAGCGGGCCCGGCATCGGCGCGTCCCTGGAACGCGGCATCTCCCTTGTCGCCCCCGTCACGGTCCAGACCGGCCGGGGCGCCCGGGGCGGCACGTTCACCCCCAAGGACTTCCACGTCGACTGGCACAGCGGCGTCACCCACTGCCCCGCCGGGGCCACCAGCATCTCCATGCGGCCGAAGAAGGACGGCCTGATCCGCGTCGCCTTCTCCCGCGCGGACTGCCGCCCCTGCCCGATCCGCGCCCAGTGCACCACCGGCGCCCCTCACCTCGGCCGGGTCCTGGAGATCCATCCCGAACCGATCCATACCGCCCGGACACGGATGCAGGCCGAACAGGACACCCCCCGATGGCGCGAGGCCTACCGGGCCCGCGCCGGCATCGAGGGCACCATCTCACAAGCGGTCCGAGGCCCCGGCCTGCGACGATCCCGCTACCGGGGCCTCGCCAAAACCCACCTCCAGAACGTCCTCATCGGCATGGCCGTCAACATCCGCCGACTCGGCGCCCACTTCGACACCACCACCAGACCAAGCCGCCGCCCCACCCGCATCCACACACTCTGCACCCAACACGGCATCGCAACAACGGCCTGAGCCTGACCTAGATCGAATACTTCGCCAGCAGAGTCG
>NZ_JBHVEU010000762.1:0-1815 GCF_042802075.1 Kitasatospora sp. NPDC057518 | reverse complement strand
GCACCGCACGGTGCGGGCCCCCGCTCATGCCGCCGTACGGCCGGGGCGGCGCACTCCATGCATCCGACGGCCGACTCCAGCCCGCAGCCCGGGCTGTAGACCGACGGACGGAGAATCCGTGACCACCCCTGCCCGCTCGCCGCGCGACCGCGGCCCCCGCACCACCGACCAGGCCCGCCGCACCGCCGGCGGCGACCGCCCGCGCAAGCCGCGCGGCCGCAGCGGCGCCCCCAAGCAGGCCCGCCCCGCCGCCGCCCCCGAGGCCACCGACTTCACCGTGGTCCAGGGCACCCCGGCCCGGCCCCCGGCGGCGTCCTTCGCCGAGCTGGAGATGCCCAAGGCGATCCTCTCCGCGCTCGGCCGCCAGGGCGTCACCGAGCCCTTCCCGATCCAGGCCGCCACGCTGCCCGACTCGATCGCCGGGCGCGACGTCCTCGGCCGCGGCCGCACCGGCTCCGGCAAGACCCTGGCCTTCGGCCTCCCGCTGCTCGCCCGCACCGCCGGGCGCCGCGCCGACGCCCGGTACCCGCTGGCGCTCGTCCTGGTGCCGACCCGCGAGTTGGCCCAGCAGGTCACCGAGGCGCTCACCCCGTACGCGACCGCCGTCAACCTGCGGATCACCACCGTCGTCGGCGGCATGTCGATCAACAAGCAGGCCAACGCGGTGCGCCGCGGCACCGAGGTCCTGGTGGCCACCCCGGGCCGGCTGGACGACCTGATCGGGCGCGGCGACGTCAACCTCTCCGACGTCGCGATCACCGTCCTCGACGAGGCCGACCAGATGGCCGACATGGGCTTCCTGCCGCAGGTCAGCAAGCTGCTGGAGCAGGTCGCCGAGGGCGGGCAGCGGATGCTGTTCTCCGCCACCCTGGACCGCAACGTCGACCGGCTGGTCAAGCGCTTCCTGACCGACCCGGTGACCCACTCGGTCGACCCCTCGGCCGGCGCGGTCACCACCATGGACCACCACGTCCTCCAGCTGGAGCAGGCCGACAAGGCCTCCGCCACCGCGCACATCGCCTCCCGCGACGGCCGCGTGATCATGTTCGTGCACACCAAGCACGGCGCCGACCGGCTCGCCAAGCAGCTGCTCGCCAACGGCGTGAAGGCCGCCGCGCTGCACGGCGGCAAGTCCCAGCCGCAGCGCAACCGGGTCCTGGACCAGTTCCGGGACGGCCACGTCACCGCGCTCATCGCGACCAACGTCGCCGCCCGCGGCATCCACATCGACGGCCTGGACCTGGTCGTCAACGTCGACCCGCCGGTCGACCACAAGGACTACCTGCACCGCGGCGGCCGCACCGCCCGGGCCGGCGAGTCCGGGACGGTCGTCACCCTGGTGCTGCCCGAGCAGCGCCGCGAGGTCAACCGGCTGATGACGACGGCCGGCATCCGCCCGACCGTCACCAAGATCCGCCCGGGCGACGCGGACCTCACCCGGATCACCGGCGCCCGCACCCCCAGCGGCGTGGCCGTGACGCTGGCCGTACCGGTCACCGCCGACCAGGCCGCGGCCGCCAAGGGCGGCGCCGACAAGCCCGCCGGGGCCAAGTCCGGCACCCCCCGCCGCCGGCCCGGCAAGCGCTCCGCGCTGCCCGCCGACGTCGACATGAACGGCAACCCGCGCCGCCCCCGCCCCAAGCAGCGCATCGGCGGCGCCGCCCAGGGCGAGCGCCCGCAGGCGGCCGGCTTCATCGGCCGCTCCTCGGGCCGCGCCAAGCCCGGCAGCGGCACCAAGTCCGGCTCCAACTACGGCACCGGCCGCCAGCGCCGCAAGGCCGACTGACGGCCGTCCCGGCCACGCCGTACGGGCCC
>NZ_JBHVEU010000761.1:0-1823 GCF_042802075.1 Kitasatospora sp. NPDC057518 | reverse complement strand
GTCACGTCCTCACTGTCAGGCGAGCTTCTGGCAGAGCAGCGCGTAGGGTCGGGCCGCCCAGAGCTGCCACCAGGGCTGGGTGTAGGCCAGGCCCGCGGCGACCTCGTCGTTGGCGCACTGGCCCTTGGCGAAGCCGTAGGAGAAGTCGCCGCCGGCGGCCGCGGTGGGGCGGTTGTCGCCCTTGTCGAACCAGAGCGTGCGGGTCGATGTCCCCAGCGGGGCCGCGGACTTGGCGCAGAGCGCGCCCATGGTGCGGCCGTCGCGGCTGTAGCCGGTGAGGACGGAGCCGGCCGGGCACTGGGCCTTGGCGTAGCCGGGTGCCCAGTCGGTGGTCACGTAGGTGCCGCCGTGGTCGACGACGTACGCGTGGCCGGCGTCCCAGAGGTCCGGTTTCGTGACGTCCGTGCACAGGCCGTTGTCGCCGCCGTGGCTGAGGCCGATCAGCCGGGTGCCGTCCGGGCAGGAGGCCTTGAGCGCGCGCGGGTCCCAGTCCGGCCGGGTCTTGAGGTAGGCGGAGCGGTTGTCGTCGAACAGGCCGGCGCTGAGCGCGGTCCAGTTCACCAGGGGCACCGGGGACTGTCCGGCGCCCACCGAGACGAGCGGCCATTCGCGGTGGAAGGCGAGGAAGGGCAGGTCGGCCTCGAGGATCGGGGTGCCGAGGATGGCGAGCCGGGCCATCAGCGCCCCGTTGATGTCGAGTCCGCCGTAGAGGGCGGCCGTGCCGTTGACGGTCGGCGTGGTGCTGGTGCCGTCGAGGACGACGGAGCCGTTGACGGCGGCCCGCAGGTACGGCTCGATGGAGGCCTTCACGCCGACCGTGTCGTACAGGGCGATCGAGCCTTCGGCGAGCAGGCCGGCCTTCGCCGAGGCGGAGCCCCTCAGGTCGAGGCGCAGCGGGGAGACGGTGGAGTTCCCGGGGTCGGTGGTGGTGGTCCAGCCCGGGCCCTTCACGTAGTCGGAGTGGACGCCCCACTGGCCGTCGTACGCCTGCTCGGCGTCGAGGGTGACGGTGCCGTCGGCGCTGACGTCGGCGGAGAGGGTGAAGGCCAGGTTGATCACGACGGGCAGCGGGCCCACCATCACCACGGGGCTGGCGCTGTACGTGGCCAGCGGGATCCGGACCGGCCCGGTGCTCGCGGAGAGGTTCGCGCTGACCCGCCAGTCCGCGTGCGCGCCCAGGGTGAAGCCGACCCGGGCCTGCTGGGGGTCGATGAGGCCGAGGCCGCCCTGGTAGGAGAAGTCGATGGCCGGGTGGAGCGAGACCGAGCCGGACAGCTTCGCCGAACTGCCGTCGGGCAGCGGGACGGTGGCGTCGGCGCTCAGCCCCAGGCTGCCGGAGACCGAGCCCTGGCCGGAGGTCGCTCCGAAGTCGGTGACGACCTTGACGCCGCCGATCTGCGGGTGGACCTCGAAGCTGCTCGGGCTGACGGCGCTGCGCAGGTTGGTGCTGGTGCCGCCGAGCAGTTCGGGGAGGGTGGCCGGGCGGGTGGTGACGGCCACCTTCCCGTCGGCGGTCGACTGCACACCGGTGACGGCGACCAGCGCGCCGTGCGGGGCCGCCGGGGTGGGCGGGCTGTCGATCAGCTGCCCGGGCTGGACGGCGGACGCGGCGTCAGCGGCCGTGGCCTGGGCGGACAGCGACTGCGGACCGGCGGTGGCCGGTGCGAGCACGGCGGTGCCGCTGCCCGGGTCGAAGGAGGAGAGCGCGAGGACGGGAGCGGTGGTGGCGGTCGCCGGCGCGCTGCCCTGCGCCGGGGCCGCCACCGTGGCCGCGGCCGTGCCGGACGTCGGGGGCGCCAGTGTCGCCGACGTGCTCGGGCTGT
>NZ_JBHVEU010000760.1:0-1823 GCF_042802075.1 Kitasatospora sp. NPDC057518 | reverse complement strand
TCCCCCCCCCCCCCTTCAACCCCCCCCCCGGGGGGGGGGGGGGCCACTCCGCCGCCCCCCCCCCCCGGGGGGGGGGGGGGCCCCCCCCGGGGGCCCCCCCGCCACGGCCATCGCCAGGCCCCACGGCCAGTGCTGGGACAGCATCAGCGCGCCGCCGAACCCGGTGGCGAGGAACAGCGAGATCGCGGTTCCCAGCGGGACCCGCCAGTCGCCCTCGCTCTGGAACGTCCCGGTCAGGCCGCGGACCAGCAGCGTCGTGCCCGCGCCGACCAGCAGCGCGACCCCGGTCATGGCGAGCCACGGGGTGCTCGGCGGCTCGGTTCGGCGGCCCTGGTAGGCGATGTCGGCGACCCGGCCGTGCCAGAACCTCAGCTCGACCACGGAGCCGACGTCCACGGCGTCGTAGAACGACTCCCTGACCGGGTAGGTGTCGCTCGGCCCGTTCTCCCGCGCCACCGCGATCCCGTACGAGGTCGAGTCGTTGCCCGGGTCCGCCCACTTCCTCGTCACCCGGCCGCTCTCCGAGCGCAGGCAGTCCTCCTGCGGCCCGGTGGCCCGGGCCCCGCAGGCGGGTGCGTCGAGGTAGGCGCCGCGGGCGTCGTACGCTGCGTCGAACCGGACGAAGCCGAAGGCCACAACCGCCAGTCCCAGCAGGGCGAGCAGGCCGCGCAGCAGCAGCGCGCCGGCCGCCCGTCCGCGCCCGCCCCGCAGGCCGTCCGTCTTCCCCATGGGTCCCCTCCCGCCCGTCGGACCTGGTCATTGTGCCCTCGGGGCGGCGCGGGGGCCATCGGTGTCTCCGCACCCCCGCGCGTCAACCCCGGCCATGCGGGTTCGCCCGATCGGGGGGCGCGCGCCCGGTGCGCGCCCGGCGGGCCGTAGCGTCGTCACGGCGGACGGCGAGGGGCGGCCGCGCGGGGCCTTCGGGAGGGGTGGCGGGAGTGCGGGTCGGGCGGGTGCTGGGACTGGTGGCGGCGGCGGTGCTGGTGACGGCGGGGTGCGGCGGCGAGCCGGCGGAGAGGTCCCTGCCGCAACGGGGCGAGGAGCGGCCGACGGCGCTGGTGTACCGGGGGCCGGCCGCCTGCGACGGGTGCCCGGAGGCGGCACGGGGGCTGCTGGAGCGGGCCGGGTTCGCGGTGCGGTTCATCGGGCCCCGGGAACGGGTGCGGTTCGGCCCGGCGGCGCTGGCCGACGCGGCGGTGTACGTGCAGCCGGGCGGCACCAACGGGCAGGAGGTGGGCACCGCGTGGGACCTGCTGGCCCGCGAACCGGGCTTCACCCCGGACCTGGTGCGCGCCTACGTGCGCGGCGGCGGCCGCTACCTGGGGCTGTGCATGGGCGGCTACCTGGCCGGCGACCCCGGCTTCGACCTCCTGCCCGGCGACTCCGGCGAGTACATCCGCTCCCCGGACGCCACCGTCACCGACGAACAGGACGGCCTGGTCGACGTCCTGTGGCGCGGCCGCCCGCAGCGGATGTACTTCCAGGACGGCCCGTACTTCGACGTCGACGGCCCGGGCACGGACGTCCTCGCCCGCTACCCCAACGGCCGCACCGCCGCCGCCGTCGCCCCGTACGGCCGGGGCCGGGTCGCGGTCAGCGGCCCGCACCCGGAGGCCCCGGCCGACTGGTACGGCGACTACGGGCTGCCCGACCACTCCGCCACCGGCCTCACCCTCGGCGAGGACCTGCTCCACGCCCTGACCGCCCCCGCCCCGACCGCCGGCCCCACGCCCACGCCCTGAGCCTGACGCCGGACCGGTGGCGCGAAGCGGGTACCCGGTGGCGGCAACAGTCGGCCCCTGCCCCCCGGCAGTGCGCCGGGG
>NZ_JBHVEU010000759.1:0-1894 GCF_042802075.1 Kitasatospora sp. NPDC057518 | reverse complement strand
CGAGAGGACCTGCCCGGCACCGGCCGGCGTGCTGAAGCTGTCGAAGAACTCGACCAGGTGACCGGTGCCCCACAGGCGGTCGTTGATGAACGTCGCGGGCGAGGACATGCTGGTGCCCTTGTCGCCCTTCGACTCGCACTGCACGTACTGGCCGGCGGAGTCGACGGCGACGACCACGCCGTCGGTGTCCGACGAGGCGACGGGAGCGCGGACCCCGATCACCGCCTGGTACTGCGAAGCCTCGGAGCCCAGGCAGGAGGCCAGGATCCCGGCGACGGTCCCGGCGTCGATCGGGGTCGTCGTCGTGCTGGTGACGGTGGAGGCCGCCGGGGTGGCAGTCGCTCCGGTCGCGGCCGAGCCGCCGCCGGAGGCCGGGGCGGCCGGCGCGGCAGGGGCGGCCGGCGCGGCGGCGGGCTTGCTCTGGGCCGTGGGGGTGGCCGTGGGGGTGCCGGTCGCGGCGGTGGCCATTCCCCCCGCGGTCGCGATGGCCGCGGCGGTGGCGGTGATGATCATGATCGGGCGGATACGCATGAATCCGTGTCCCTTCCTGCGGGCGTCCGGTTGATGCCCGCGCCCCTGTACGCCTCCCGATGCCCGACCGGTCGCACCCCGCGCATGTGATCCAGGTCATAGGCCGTCGATGTAACCCTGGGACGGCGCTCGTGCGTACAGGGCGGGAGGCTCCACCCAGGACGCACGGCTGACCCGCCGTGGCCGAGGAGTGCTCCCTCGCGCACCGCCCGTGCCGCGAGCTGACGGACAGCCCCGGAGGAGAGGCCCTTGATGACGCCACAGGAGTTCGACGCGTTCTACGCGGCGTCCTTCTCCCGCCTCACCGGGCAGCTCTACGCGATAACCGGCAACTGGTCCGAAGCCCAGGACGTGGTCCAGGAGGCCTTCATCCGCGCCTGGGACCGCAGGCGCACCTTCGACCCCGGCAACGCCCCGGAGGCATGGATCCGGACCACGGCCCGGCGGCTGGCCCACTCCCGCTGGCGGCGCCTCGCCCGGGGCCTGCACCTGGCCGGACACCACCACCGCCACGAACCGTCCACCGTCGAGCCGCCCACCGAGGAGCACCTGATGCTGGTCACCGCGCTCCGCGACCTACCCGAAGCACAGCGGATCGCCCTGGTCCTGCACCACATGTGCGACCTCTCCATCGAGCAGGTCTCCGCCGAGACCGGCGCCGGCATCAGCACCGTCAAGAGCCGCCTCGCCCGCGGCCGGACCGCGCTCGCGGCCAGACTCTCCGACCGGACCCCGACCAGCGAGGAAGGAAAGCTCCGTGTCTGACCCCGTCCACGACAGCCTCGACGACCGGCTGCGGCTGCTCGGCACGCAGATGCCGGCACCGACCCTGCCCGCTGCGGAGATCCGCAGACGCGCCGACCGGCGCCGCCACCGTCGACACGCCCTCGGCGCGACCGTGGCCTGCGCCGCGGCGGCCCTGTGCCTGACCCTCCCGTCCGTGCTGAACCCGCCGGGGCCACAACACCCACCGGCACCACAGCAGGGGCCGGCCGCCACAGGCACCCCCTCCGTGCCGGCCTCCCCCCACCCCCCGGCGGCTTTCACCGTCACCAGCACGACGACGACCCCGATCGAGGCCGGGGCCGTCGCCGGGATCCTGGGCTCGTGCCTGGGCTCCGAGGCGTCGCAGTACCAGGCGGTGATCGCGGTCCGCGCTCCCGTCGCCTCCTCGGACACCGACGGCGTGGTCGTCGCCGTCGACTCCGCCGGCCAGTACGCGCAGTGCGAGTCGAAGGGCCGGACCGGGCACAGCATCTCCCTCCCCCCGACGTTCATCAACGACCGCCTGTGGGGCGCCGGCCACCTGGTCGAGTTCTTCGACAGCTTCAACGCCCCGACCGGTGCCGGGCAGGTCCTCTCA
>NZ_JBHVEU010000758.1:0-1929 GCF_042802075.1 Kitasatospora sp. NPDC057518 | reverse complement strand
ACAATGCATCACCTGCTTACGGCGTTTCAAAGGCAGGAGATGTGTATAAGAGACAGCTGCTGCTGCTCCTGCCGGCCGCGGTCATCCTGATCCCGCTGGTCGCCTACCCGATCTACCAGCTCGGCCTGCTGTCCGTACTGGACTTCGGGCAGGCCCAGGCCTCGGGCGGCGCCCCGACCTCCTTCGTCGGCTTCGGCAACTACTCGAAGATCCTCGAGGACGAGCAGTTCTGGACGGTGCTGTTCCAGACCATCGGCTTCGCGGCGTTCTGCGTGGTCGCCACCCTGGCCGTCGGCGCCACCCTCGCGGTGCTGCTCACCAAGGTCGGCCGGTGGCCCCGGCTGGTGCTGACCACCGCGGCGATGGCCGCCTGGGCGGCGCCGGCGATGACCGGTTCGACGGTGTGGAGCTTCCTGTTCGACACCAACCTCGGCCTGGTCAACCACACCCTGGAGGGGCTCGGACTCTCCGGCTTCCACGAGTTCAACTGGTTCTACGACAAGTGGACGGCGTTCCTGATCGTCGGCGCCGTGGTGGTGTGGCACTCCTACCCGTTCGTGATGGTCACCCTCTACGCGGGCATCCGGGCCATCCCGGAGGAGATCATGGAGGCGGCCGCGCTGGACGGCGCCAACACCTGGACCACCTTCCGCCGGATCACCGCACCGATGCTGCGCCCGATCCTGACCATCGTGGTGATCCAGTCGGTGATCTGGGACTTCAAGGTCTTCACCCAGATCTATGTGATGACCGAGGGCGGCGGCATCGCCGGCCAGAACCTCGTGCTCAACGTGTACGCGTACCAGAAGGCGTTCGCCTCCTCGCAGTACGGGCTGGGCGCGGCGATCGGCGTGATCATGCTGCTGATCCTGGTGATCCCGACGGTCCTGTACATCCGCACCCTGCGACGGACGGGGAACGAACTGTGAGCCCGGCGAACTCCCCGGCGAACTCCCCGGCCGTGAAGCCGGCCCGGAACACCGGCGGCCCCCAGGACGGGAGCGGCCCCCGGAACACCGGCGGCCCCCGGAACACCCGGGGTCGGAACACCCGCGGCCGGTGGCGGCTGGCCGCCAACAGCGGCGCGATCGTACTGGCCGTGGTCACCGCCTTCCCGATCTTCTGGATGGTGCTCTCGGCCTTCAAGCCCAAGGGCGAGATCCAGTCGCTCGACCCCAGGCCGTGGACCGCCCACCCCACGCTGGAGAGCTTCCGTCAGGTGCTCAGCGTGGACGGCTTCGCCCGCTACTTCGGGAACAGCCTGGTGGTCGCGCTGTCGGTGGTGGTGCTGTCGGCGATCGTGGTCTTCCTGGCGGCGGTGGCCGTGACCAGGTTCCGGTTCAAGTTCCGCACCACCATCATGGTGATGTTCCTGATCGCCCAGATGATCCCGGTCGAGGCGCTGACCATCCCGCTGTTCTTCATGTTCCGCGACGCCGGACGGTTCGCCCCGGGCATCGGGCTGAACACCCTGGCCTCGCTGGTCCTGGTGCAGCTGGCGTTCTCGCTGCCGTTCGGGATCTGGATGATGCGCGGCTTCGTCGCGGCCGTCCCGGTCTCGATCGAGGAGGCGGCGCAGATCGACGGGGCCGGCCGGACCCGCATCCTGTGGCGGATCCTGCTGCCGCTGGTGGCCCCGGGCCTCGCCGCGACCAGCGTGTTCTCCTTCATCGCGGCGTGGAACGACTTCGTCTTCGCCAAGACCTTCATCATCAGCGCCACCCAGAACCAGACGCTGCCCTCGGCGCTGCTGGTCTTCTTCAAGCCGGACGAGAACGACTGGGGCGGCATCATGGCGGCGTCCACGCTGATGACCGTGCCGGTGCTGATCTTCTTCATCGCGGTGCAGCGCAAGCTGGTCTCCGGGCTGGCCGGTGCGGTGAAGGACTGATCGCCCGCGCGTGCGGAGCGGCCGGGAGTCCCGTCGTC
>NZ_JBHVEU010000757.1:0-1943 GCF_042802075.1 Kitasatospora sp. NPDC057518 | reverse complement strand
GGGGCGTACAGCTGCAACGACGCGCCCTGCGGCCGCTTCCGCACACCCGCTTCCGGCCGCTACGGCCGTTTCGTCCGCCGGGTTCCGTCCGCGCACCCGTTGAGACAAGAGTCACCAGCCCTGTCGGGTCCCTTGGGAACCGGACCGGGCCGAGCTACGGTCGTAGGAGTGGACGCGCACACGCGCCGCCACCGGACACGTGAACGAGCAGGCGGGTTGCCCACCCACCGTCTGCTCCCGATAGCATCCACCGGGACAGCAAGCCGTCCCTCTATTACCGATTCCGCGGTGGCCCCCGTCCAGCGGCCATGATCCCCCGCGACAAAGGTCTTCGATGCCCATCAGCCCGTCCCCTCACACCTCCGTCACGGACCGCGATGCCCTCGCAGCCCCGACGGCCGGTCGGCGACCCCGCGTGACCATCGCGCGCGGAGCCACCCCCTGGTTCGTCCCCACCCTCGCCACGGCCGCCGTGACCACCGCCCTCACCCGGCGCAGCGGCAAGTGGGCCCTGGCTGCGGTACCCGCCTGTGCCCTCGGCGCGGGCATGCTGTGGTTCTTCCGCGACCCCGAGCGTGAGATCGGCACGGGCAGAGTGATCTCCCCCGCCGACGGCGTGGTGCAGAGCATCGACGCCTGGCCGGACGGCCGCACCCGGGTCGCGATCTTCATGAGCCCGCTGAACGTCCACGTCAACCGCGCGCCCCTGCCGGGCACCGTGACGTCGGTCGAGCACGTCGCGGGCGGCTTCGTCCCCGCGTTCAACAAGGACAGCGACCAGAACGAGCGGGTCGTCTGGCACTTCGACACCGAGCTCGGCGACATCGAGATGGTCCAGATCGCGGGGGCTGTGGCCCGCCGCATCGTGCCGTACGTGGACGCCGGAACCAAGGTCGAGCAGGGCGACCGGATCGGTCTGATCCGGTTCGGGTCCCGCGTCGACACCTACCTGCCGGCCGGCGTCGAGGTCGGCGTCGAGGTCGGCCAGAAGACCACAGCCGGGGTGACGCGCCTTGACCGTGACTGATCCTGAGACAATCGTCGGCCTGGACGACGAGGAGACGGCCCTGCGCCGCCGCCGCTGGGCACGGGACCGCGAGCTGCGTGCCCCGCGCTCTCCCCAGCACCTGTCCACGGCCGACTTCCTGACCCTGGGGAACGCCGTCTGCGGCTTCCTGGCGATCTACTCGATCACCACCGGGGTCCTGGTCCCGCACATCACCAACCCGGACGCCGCTCCGGACCGGCACAGCGCCGCCACCGCGGTCACGCTGCTGCTGATCGGCTCGATGTGCGACCTCTTCGACGGGCTGGTGGCGCGCAAGCTGCGCTCCTCCGCCCTCGGAGCGGAACTGGACAACCTCGCGGACCTGATCAGCTTCGGCATCGCGCCGGCCTACTTCGTCGCGGTCTGGGGCATGGTCTCCCCGGGTTCCAACAGCAAGCTGTCGGCGCTGATCGCGCTGACCGTACTGCTCGCGGTGGTCCTGCGGCTGGCCCGCTTCTCGGCCGTCAAGATGCGGCCCGGGGTGTTCCAGGGCATGCCCTGCCCGATGGGCGCGATGACGGTGATCGCCATCGTGCTGCTCGACCCGCCGTTCCTGCCCGGTCTGCTCGCCATCTTCGGCGCCGCGTACCTGATGGTCAGCCGGATCGAGTACCCGAAGCCGCAGGGGCTGCTGGCCACCGCCACGCTCTGCTGGGTCGTCGTCGCGATCGGCTGCCTGGCCGCCTGGGCGACCGGGCTGCCCGGCGGCGACAGCCTGATGCACGTCGGCGCGTTCGCCCAGATCACGCTCGCCGCGATGGCGCCGCTGCTGGTCATCCGCCGCAAGGTGGGGCAGAAGGTCGGCGACGTCCGCGCCCGGCGGGCGGAGTCGCGGCTCGGCTGAGCCGTCCCACGACCGGCATGGGGAAGGGCCCGGAACCTGGTGGTTCCGGGC
>NZ_JBHVEU010000756.1:0-1951 GCF_042802075.1 Kitasatospora sp. NPDC057518 | reverse complement strand
AGGCGGTAGAGGGCGACCTCGACGGCGAACAGCGCGGGCTGGGTCCAGCCCGTACGGTCCAGGAGTTCGCCGCCCTCGGCGATCACCTCGCGCAGTGGCCGCTCCAGGTGGCGGTCCAGCTCGGCGCAGACCTCGTCGAACGCCGCCGCGAACACCGGGTACGCCGCGTACAACTCGCTTCCCATGCCGGTGCGTTGGGCGCCCTGGCCGGTGAACAGGAACGCGGTCTTGCCGGTCGTCGCCGCCATGATCCCGTCGCCCTCGGCCACCGCGGCCAGTCCGGCGGCGAGTTCGGTGCGGTCCGCGGCGACCACGGCGGCCCGGTGGGCGAACCGCGCACGGCCGGTGGCCAGCGAGTAGGCCAGGTCGGTGAGGTCCAGCCCGGGGTCCGCGTCCAGCCGGGCGCGCAGCCGGGCGGCCTGCTCCCGCAGCGCGGGGACGGTCTTCGCCGACAGCAGGTGCGGGGCGAGCGCGGGCGCCGTCCCGGCCCGCGCCTCGGCCTCCGGGTCGGCCGGGGCCTCCGGCGCCTGCTCGACGATGACGTGGGCGTTGGTGCCGCTGACGCCGAAGGAGGAGACCCCGGCCCGGCGCGGGCGGCCGGTCTGCGGCCAGTCCCGGGCCTCGGTGACCAGCTCGACCGACCCGGCCGTCCAGTCCACCTCGGGCGTCGGCTCGTCCACGTGCAGGGTGCGCGGGACGGTGCCCCGGCGCATCGCCTCGACCATCTTGATGATGCCGCCGACCCCGGCGGCGGCCTGGGTGTGGCCGATGTTGGACTTCAACGAGCCCAGCAGCAGCGGCCGTTCGCGGTCCTGGCCGTAGGCGGCGAGCAGCGCCTGGGCCTCGATCGGGTCGCCGAGGGTGGTGCCGGTGCCGTGCGCCTCCACCACGTCCACCTCGCCGGCCGCCAGCCCGGCGCTCTCCAGCGCCTGCCGGATCACCCGCTGCTGGGCGGGACCGTTCGGCGCGGTCAGCCCGCTGCTCGCACCGTCCTGGTTGATGCCCGAGCCGCGGACCAGCGCCAGCACCGGGTGCCCGTTGCGCCGGGCGTCGGAGAGCCGCTCCAGCAGCAGCATGCCGACGCCCTCGCCCCAGGCCGTGCCGTCCGCGGCGGCGGCGAAGGACTTGCAGCGGCCGTCCGGCGCCAGCCCGCGCTGGCGGCTGAACTCCACGAACCCGGCCGGGGTCGAGAGCACCGTGACGCCGCCGGCCAGGGCCAGCGAGCACTCGCCCGAACGCAGGGCCTGGCTCGCCAGGTGCAGCGCCACCAGCGAGGAGGAGCAGGCGGTGTCCACGGTGACGGCCGGGCCCTCCAGGCCCAGCGCGTACGCCACCCGGCCGGAGGCCACGCTGCCGGCGCTGCCGTTGCCCAGGTAGCCCTCCACCTCCTCGGGGACGGACTGGAAGCGGGCCGCGTAGTCGGCGGTGGCGATACCGGCGAACACCCCGACCCGGCTGCCGCGCACCGAGGTCGGCGCGATCCCGGCCCGCTCGAAGGCCTCCCAGGAGGTCTCCAGCAGCAGCCGCTGCTGCGGGTCCATGGCCAGCGCCTCGCGCGGGCTGATCCCGAAGAACGCCGGGTCGAACTCGTCGGCCCGGTGCAGGAAGCCGCCCTCGCGGACGTAGCTGGTGCCCGGCGTCCGCGGGTCGGGGTCGTACAGCGCCTCGACGTCCCAGCCCCGGTTGACCGGGAAGCCGGAGATCGCGTCCACACTCCCGTCGACCAGCTGCCAGAGCTCCTCGGGCGAGGTCACCTCGCCCGGGTAGCGGCAGGCCATGCCGACGATCGCGATCGGCTCGCGGCCGGCGTCCACCAGCTGCCGGTTCTCCCGGCGCAGCCGCTGGATCTCCTTGAGGGAATCCCGGAGTGCCGCGACGACTTCCTGGGGTGCTGCGTTCATCACAAATCTCCGTACATCAAGCTCAGGTCGGGTCCAGGGGGGCGCTGATC
>NZ_JBHVEU010000755.1:0-1965 GCF_042802075.1 Kitasatospora sp. NPDC057518 | reverse complement strand
CCCCGGGCCCGTGGTCAACGGGCCCGGGGCGCCGCGCGGGAGGCGCTCACACCCGGCAGGCCGTCTCCAGCCAGACGTCGCCCAGCGACTCCTCCAGCGGCACCTGCGTCCGCCATCCGAGACGGTCCCTGGCGGTGCGCACGTCCGCCTGCCGCCACGGCACCGGCTCGCCCGGCACCGCCCGGCCCTCCGGCCGGTGCCCCTCCGGCCGGTGCCCGGGCAGGTGGTGGCCCGGCAGGTGGTCGCCGCCCGCCCCGACGGCCTGCGCGGGCAGCAGGACCGGCCGGTTCTCCTCGACGATCTGCCCCTCGAAGCCCGAGGCCCGCACCAGCAGCTGGGCCGCGTCCCGGGCCCGGACGGCGTGCCCGCTGCCGATGTTGACCACCCCGGTGGCGGCCGACACCGCGGCCGCCTGGATGGCCCGCGCGACGTCCCGGACGTCCACGAAGTCCCGGAACCCGGACAGGTCCGGCATCCGCACCTGGTGCTCGTCCCGCTCCAGCGCCCGCCGCAGGCCCTCGGCCAGCCGCCCGAACAGCGAGGCGGTCGGCGCCCCCGGGCCCACCACGTCGAAGACCCGCAGCACCGCCGCGTCCAGCCCGGAGGCCAGCACCAGCTCCGTCCCGGCCAGCTTGGACACCCCGTACGGGCCGACCGGGCGCGGCTCGGCCTGCTCGGAGACCGGCACCCCGCCGGGCACCGGCCCGTACTCGGCGGCCGAGCCGACGTGCACCAGCCTGGCCGGCTCCCGGCAGCGCCGGATGGCCTCGCAGACCGTCGCGACGGCCAGCGTGTTCGACCGGATCAGGGTGCGCGAGCTGCCGTAGGTGGCGCCCGCGCAGTTGATCACCACCTGCGGCGCGACCGCGTCCAGGAACCGGGCCAGCGCGCCCGGGCTCCCGGTGGTCAGGTCGAAGCGGATGTCGGCCGAGTCGCGTCGGCCGAGCACCGTCACCTGCAACTCCTGGTCCATCAGCAGACGATCGGTGACCCGGCGGCCGATGAAGCCGTCGGCGCCCAGCAGCAGCACCCTCATCGGGGGCGTCCTTCCACGAAGCCAGCTCGGGACGACCTGGCGGAACGGATTCAACGAAGTTCAACGAACGGGACGGGAGCGGGAACCGTGAACCGGGCCCCGACAAACGTCGAACGGGGGGTGGCGAACGGGCGGACGGCGCTCACCGGTGCGAGCCGGCCCGGCCGAGCACCGCCCCGGCGTACGCCAGCAGCGCCGCCGCGACGGTGCCGCCGCCGAGCAGCCAGGCCTCCGGGCCGGAGCGCCCCAGGGCGAGCGGGCCGAGCACCGCGGCGGCCCCGGCCGACGCCCCCGCCGCGGCCGCCGCCGGCCGGCCGCACCGCGCCAGCAGCACCGGCAGCACCACCAGCAGGCCCAGCACGCCCTGCGCCGCCCACTGGGCGGGGCCGGCCCGCTCGGCCGCCAGGTGCAGCAGCCCTCCGCCGTGGCCCGGCCCGGGACGCGGGGCGACGACGGCCAGCACCGCCAGCGCGGCGAAGCTCAGCACCCCGAGCACCGCCAGGTGCAGGGCCAGCGCGACCGGGAGCACCGGCCGCATCCGGGCCCGGAACTCCGCCAGGGTGCCCGCCGCGCCCAGGTGGCCGCGGCCGAGCTGCCGGTACCAGCGGGCCGTCCGCTCGGCCGACCCGGCCGACACCGCCGCCGCCAGCACCAGCGCGACGGCCAGCGGGCGGTCCCCGCCCGGCAGGGCCGGCGGGAGCAGCAGCAGCGCGGCCAGGCCCAGCCCGTGGCCCAGCGCCGCCGGCCGCAGCCGGGAGCCGGGGTACGGCCGGGGCGCCGGCCCGGGCCCCAGCACCCCGGGCCCGGCGCAGGGCGGGCCGGGCTCGGCCGGGGCCGGTGCGGTCAGCGCGGGCAGCAGCACCAGCGGGACGGCGGCGGGCAGCAGCCCCGGCCAGCGCGGGCCGAGCGCGGCCGCCCCCGCGCAGGGC
>NZ_JBHVEU010000754.1:0-1969 GCF_042802075.1 Kitasatospora sp. NPDC057518 | reverse complement strand
GGTGTCGACCCCGGGCTCCCGCCGTCGTTTCCGGGCTCCCGCCGCCGCTACCGGGCGGCGTCCGCGGACCCCACGCTGACCAGCCCGGTCTCGTACGCCGCGACCACCACCTGGGCCCGGTCCCGCAGGCCCAGCTTGCCGAGGATCCGGGCCACGTGCGTCTTCACCGTCGCCTCGGACAGCCCCAGCCGGGCGGCGAGTTCGGCGTTGCTGAGGCCGCGGGCGAGCAGCGCCATCACCTCCAGCTCGCGCGGGGTGAGCGTGCCCAGCTCCCGGTGCGGGGCGACGGCGGCGGCGCCCGGGTCGTCCGGGCGGGCGAAGCGCTCGACCAGGCGGCGGGTGATCGCCGGGGCGAGCAGCGCGTCCCCGGTGCGGACCAGCCGGACGGCGGCCGCCAGGTGCTCCGGGGTGACGTCCTTCAGCAGGAAGCCGCTGGCCCCGGCGGCCATCGCCGCGTAGACGTAGTGGTCGAGGTCGAAGGTGGTCAGCATGATGATCCGCGGCGGCTGCCGCGCCCCGTCCGCCAGGATCCGGCGGGCGGCCTCCAGCCCGTCCAGGCCGGGCATCCGGATGTCCAGCAGCACCACGTCCGGCCTGGTGCGCCGGACGGCGGCGACGGCCTGTTCGCCGTCCTCGGCCTCGGCCACCACGTCGATGCCCTCCGACTCCAGGATCAGCCGGAACCCGGTGCGGACCAGGGCCTGGTCGTCGGCGACCACCACCCGCAGCGGCTGCTCGTTCATGAACTCTCCAGGGGGACAAGGGCCTTGACGCGGTAGCCGCCGCGCGGCCGGGGGCCGGTGTGCAGGGTGCCGCCGTAGACGGCGAGGCGTTCGCGCAGGCCGAGCAGGCCGCGTCCGTTGCCGGTGGCGGCGGCGCCGGTGGGGCGGCCGCCGGTGTCGGTGACCTCGACCAGCAGCCGGTCGGGGGCGTACTCGACGGTCACCGCGGCGTCGGCGCCGGACGCGTGCTTGACGGTGTTGGTGAGCGCTTCCTGGACCACCCGGTAGGCGGCCAGCTCGACCCCGGGCGGGACGGGCCGGCGCTCGCCGCGGACGGTCAGCTCGACCGGCAGCCCGGCCTGCCGGACGCCGTGGACCAGCGCCTCCAGGCGGCCGAGGCCCGGCTGCGGGCTGAGGTCGGCCCCGGCGGCCGGGTCGTCGGCACTCTCCGAATCGATGGTCAACAGGCCCATCACGTGCCGCAGTTCGGTCATCGCCGCGCGCCCGCCGGACTCCACCGCGGCCATCGCCTCGCGGGCCTTGTCCGGGGCGGTGTCCAGGATCTTGCGGGCCGCCCCGGCCTGGATCGTCATCATGCTCACGTTGTGGGTGACGACGTCGTGCAACTCCCGGGCGATCCGGGCCCGTTCGAGCTCCACCGCGCGCTCCAGCGCGGCCAGCTGCCCGCGCTCCAGGGCGGAGAGCCGCTCCCGCCCCTCGTCCACCCGGCGGCGCCACATCCGCAGTTCGTAGGCGACCGCGAACACCGGCACCAGGACCAGGACGGCCATCACCCCGTTGGGGAAGTGCGGCAGCTTGGCCGCGGCGAAGAGCACCACGAGGGCGGCGGTCGCGGCCGGCAGGCTCAGCAGCAGGGCCGTCGCGCGGCGCCCGTACGCGGCGGCGCTGTACGCGGCGACGATCACCGCCACGCCCGCCGCGTACGCGATGTCCTCCGACTCGTGCCGGACCAGCAGCGCGGCGGGCAGGACCACCCAGAGGACCGCCAGCGGGTGGCGCCGGCGCAGCACCAGCGGCAGCGGGACGAGCGGTACCAGCAGCAGCAACAGGCTGTGCCGGTCCGGATGGCCGGGGTTCTGCGCGATGGTCGCGTAGCGCCCGCCGGTGAGCGCGAGGAAGAGGGCCAGGGCCAGTCGGAGCACCCTGACGGCAGGGTCGACCGCCGTGCCGCCGTCCCGCTGCTGCGGAGGCTGCGGTCGGCCGAGGGGCTCGCCGACCCGAGCCCG
>NZ_JBHVEU010000753.1:0-1969 GCF_042802075.1 Kitasatospora sp. NPDC057518 | reverse complement strand
CGGCGCGACCGCCCGAACCCCGCTTCCGCGTCCGAAAGGTGGCCCGGCCCATGGACCAGCACCCGACCACACCCGGCCAGGGGCTGACCCGCCCGCCGCACCTGCGCCCCGGCGACCACGTCGCCGTCGTCGCCCCCAGCGGTCCCGTCGACGCCGAACGTCTCACCGCCGGGTGCGCGATCCTCCGCTCCTGGGGGCTCCGCGTGACCGTCGCCCCGCACGTCCTCGACACCCACCCCACCCTCGGCTACCTGGCCGGCACCGACGCCGACCGCGCCGCCGACCTCCAGACCGCCTGGCTCGACCCCACCGTCGACGCCGTCATCTGCGCCCGCGGCGGGTACGGCGTGCACCGCATCGTCGACCTGCTCGACTGGACCGCGATGCGCGCCGCCGCCCCCAAGCCCTTCATCGGCTTCAGCGACGTCAGCTCCCTGCACGAGGCCTTCGCCCGGCGGCTCGGCCTCGCCACCCTGTACGGACCGCTGGCCGCCGGCGCCTCCTTCGTCTCCGACGGCCCGACCGCCGAGCACCTGCGCCGCACCCTCTTCGACCCCGCCGCCGTCACCGTCCTCACCTCGCCCACCGCCGCCCCGCTCGTGCCCGGCCGCGCCCGCGGCGTCACGGCCGGCGGCTGCCTCCACGTCCTCACCGCCGAGCGCGGCACGCCCGCCGCCCGTCCCTCGTACGAGGGCGCCGTCCTGCTGCTCGAAGACGTGAACGAGCACCCCTACCAGCTCGACCGGCTGCTGACCCAGCTCCTGCGCTCCGGAGCCCTCGACGGCGTGGCCGGCCTGGCCCTCGGCTCCTGGGAGGGCTGCGGACGGCCCCAGCGGGTCCGGGACGTGATGCTCGACCGGCTCGGCGGGCTCGGCGTCCCCGTGCTCTGGGAACTGGGCTTCGGCCACTGCCCCTCCACCCTCACCGTCCCGCTCGGCGTGCCCGCCCTGCTCGACGCCGACGCCGGCACCCTCACCCTGGACCTGCCCGCCCTCGCCGACCGCTGAGCAAAGCCGACCGCCGAGCGAAGAGGTTCACTGAGCAAAGAGGCGCACTGAGCAAAGAGGCGCACTGAACAGGAGGCGTGCGCTGAGTAGGGTGCGGCCATGAACGAGGACCGCCTCACCGCCCTTGCCCTCGGCTTCCTCCGAGGCCCGGGCAGCAACGCCCGTACGATCCTCGGACTTGCCGGCCCGCCCGGCGCCGGCAAGTCCACCCTGGCCCGCCACCTGGTCGCCGAGGTCGAGCGGGCCGAAGGCCCCGGCACCGCCGCCTACGTCCCGCTCGACGGCTTCCACCTCTCCGGCGCCCAGCTCGACCGCCTCGGCCTGACCCACCGCAAGGGCGCCCCGGCGACCTTCGACGCCCACGGCTACGTCGCCCTGCTGCGCCGGATCGCCGGCGACCGGTTCCAGGACATCTACGTCCCGGACTTCGACCGCACCCTGGACGAGCCGGTCGCCGCCCGCCACGTGGTCCGCCCGCGGACCCGGCTCGTCATCACCGAGGGCAACTACCTCGCTTCCGCCGAAACCCCCTGGCCCGACGCCCGCCGCCTGCTGCACGAGCTCTGGTACGTCCACGCCGAGGACGAGGTCCGCGAGGAGCGCCTGCTCCGGCGGCACCGCGACGGCGGCCGTGACGAGGCCACCGCCCGCCACTGGGTCACCGGCAACGACCACCCCAACGGCGAGTACGTGAAGCCGGGCCGGGCACTCTGCACCCGCACCGTCTCCGGGACGGGTTTGCCTCCGACGCCGGACAGGGGTAGTGTTTCCTAGTCGCTCGGCAGGGAGCACCGGACACGCGTCTGCGCGGACGGTCCCGGAGCGGCCAATCCTCTGAAACACCACTTCCGGTTCGTGCCGGTCGTCTGCGCTTTTCGGCGCTGTGACCTGGTGCTTATTCGGCGTGCTCGTTTTATCGGGTTGCGGTCGGATTCGCTTTTCGGAGCGGGGATCGGCTAGAG
>NZ_JBHVEU010000752.1:0-1970 GCF_042802075.1 Kitasatospora sp. NPDC057518 | reverse complement strand
CATCGCAAGGCGGAGGAGGGAGCCACTGCGGAGCATTGGCGACCGACGACAACGCGGCGAGGTGCGTGCCCCGGCGTCGCCCCGCAGACGCGAGTCCGAAGACAGGCCCTGGGAGGGGCGGCGCACCGGACGCAGCGGAATCGGGCCCGCGCGGTGCGGCTCGCCGGGCCCGGCTGCGGTTCCCCTTCCGGGTGATTGCCGCGCCTCCGGTTGACCGGAGTCACCGCGCTTAGCACGAACTCGGCGCGAGACGCGGGGACTTGGCGCGGAAACCCTTCGCATGAGCGAATCCGGCGCGGGTCGGCGGCGCGCGGGCGGCGCGACGAGAAGCCTGGTGGGTGGGCGGTGGCCGCTCCGGTTGCGACTGGCGTGCGAAATGTCGGGACTGTCCGGCAGATTGCCACAAGTCGGTTGCGGGACGGTATTTTTGACTTTCGGTCAGGATGTCCTGAACTTGGCTATGCTGCACCACCACGCCTCCGGAGCCGCTCCCCCCGCTTTTGTCCGTACTGTTCCGATCGTTTGAGGATGCTGAATGCTTCGAGCTGGATCGTCACCCGCCAGACGGCGCCGAGCGCCCCTGCTCGGCTGGTTGTTGCCGACGGCCGTGATGGCGGCGGCCGTGGCGGTCGCCGCGGTGGCGGTGTCCGCCGGGGCCCGGGCCGGGGTGCTGTGGTGTGGGGCGACGGGCACCGTGCTGGTGGCCGTGGTGGCCGCCGAGTCGGCCCCCCGGGGGCGGGCCCTGAGCGAGTCCCCTGACCTGCACGCCCGGCAGGTCGAGGAGTGGCAACGCAGGTTGGCCGGGCAGGAGGACGAGCTGGACCGGCTCGCCCGGGTGGAGATGCGCAGGGTGGTCGCCGGGGCCCGGTACGGGTACTCCTTCGACGTCCTGACCCGCCCGTTCGAGGAGAGCGAGGCGCCCGTCTCGCCACGGTTCCGCCGCTCGCTGGTGGCCGTCACCGAGGCCGTCGCCAAGGCCGTCGACGACGAGGTCAGCCGGCGCGACTCGGCCGAGCGGGCCTTCGTCAACATCGCCCGCCGGGTCCAGGCCATCATCCACCGGCAGGCCAAGGACCTGCGGGAGATGGAGGACCGGCACGGCAACGACCCGGCGGTCTTCGACGACCTGCTGCGCCTGGACCACGGCAACGCGCTGAGCGGCCGCCTGGCCGACAGCATCGCCGTCCTGTCCGGTGCCCGCCCCGGCCGCCAGTGGACCCGTCCGATCGCGCTCTACAGCGTGCTGCGCGGCGGCATGTCCCGGATCCTGGAGTACCAGCGGGTGGACCTGCACCCGGTGGCCCAGATCTCCGTCACCGGGCCGGCCGTCGAGCCGCTGATCCACGCCGTCGCCGAGCTGCTCGACAACGCCACCCGCTACTCCCCGCCGCACACCCACGTGCACCTGAGCGCCTCCGAGGTGCAGAGCGGGATGGCGATCGAGATCGAGGACGGCGGCCTCGGCCTCACCGACGAGGCCCGGTTCCGCGCCGAGCGCTCGATCCGCGAGGCGATGGTCTCCAAGGACTTCGACGACCTCACCGAGTCCCCCCGGCTGGGCTTCGCCATCGTCGGCCGGCTCTGCCAGGCGTACGGCTTCCAGATCTCGCTGCGCCGCTCCGCGTACGGCGGCGTGCGGGCGGTGCTGGTCGTGCCGCAGGAGCTGCTCACCACCGCGCCGCCGACCGGGCGGGCGCACGGCATCGGCGCCTTCTCCGGCCCCCGCCCGCTGCCCGCGAACCCGCCCCGGCACGCGGCCGCGGGCCGCCCCTGGGGCACCCGGACGACCTCGGCCGGCGTCGGGCCGTCCTACGGCTCGACCAACCCGTGGGGGCCCTCCGGCCCGGGCGCCGGGGACGACGAGGTGATCGTGACCGAGTGGACGCCCAACGGCCTGCCGCAGCGCCGGCGGAGCCGTCCGATGATGCCCCGGGGCGGCTACGGCGGTGCCGCGCGGCCCGCCCAGCGCC
>NZ_JBHVEU010000751.1:0-1949 GCF_042802075.1 Kitasatospora sp. NPDC057518 | reverse complement strand
GGCGCGGCCCGGCGGGCTCAGCCGGCCGTCGGCGACGGGTTGTTGGCCTCCGAGGCGGTGCTGGTCGGCGCCGGGGTCTGCCCGTGCGAACCCGCCGTGCCCAGCTGCTTGCCCTGGTTCGCGGCGTCCACCCACTTCGCCAGGTTCGCCGGGGTGATCTCCTCGCTGCCGTTCTTCGGGTAGACCGGCTGGCCGTTGAGCAGCACCGTCGGCGTGGACTTGAAGCTGGACTTGTCGAAGTCCTGCTGCACCGCGGACACCCAGCCGCCGAACCTGCTGTCCTTGACGCAGGACTGGAACGCGGGCGTGTCCAGGCCGTTGACCTGCTTGGCCAGGCCGAGCAGCACGGCCTTGTCGCCGAAGGCGTCGTTGGTCTCGTCCGGCTGGTTGCGGTACAGCACGTCGTGGAAGTCCCGGAAGTGCCCGGCGTCCTGGGCGCAGCCCAGCGCGTTGGCGCCGTTCCGGGAGCCCTTGCCCGCCACGGCCCGGTCGATGAACGACACGATGTGGTAGTTCGTGTAGATCTTCCCGGCGTCCTCCAGCTGGTCGATGGTCGACGAGAACTCGCGCTCGAAGGTGCCGCAGGCGGGGCAGCGCGGGTCCTCGTAGACGGTGAGGACGGAGGGCGCGTTGTCGGCGCCGACCGGGATGACCAGGTTCTTGTCGCCGATCGTCCCGGCCGGGGCGGCGACCGGCGTCTCCGGCTTGGAGCGCTGGTTCTGCACCACGACGCCGACGATCACCGCGGCGGCGATCACCGCGAGCACGGAGCCGCCCACGATCAGCTTCTTCTTGCGCCGGGAGGAGGCCTCGTCGGCCGCCCGCTGCTCCAGCATCCGCTCACGGGCGGTGCGCTTGCCTTCTCGGTTCTTCTCGCTCATTGCGTTGACATCCACGGTCGGGGCCTTCGTCGGGGTGCAGGGATGTGGGGGTCAGCTCGCCAGCCGGCCGTCCGCCGACAGCCGGGTGCGGGGCCGCCACAGCAGCCACCCGGCCAGCAGCAGGAACCCGGTGTCGCGCAGGATCTCCTGGAGGTACTCCGTCTGGGACGCGTCGACGTGCCCGCCGCCGCCGAAGCAGCCGCAGTCGATCGAGATGCCGCGCGCCCAGGCGGAGGCGATCCCGGCGATGAACGCCAGCAGCAGGAGCGCGGAGACCCCGGCCACCAGCCGGACGCCGAGGCCCACCACCAGCAGCAGGGCCAGCGCCAGCTCCAGGAACGGCAGGCCGTAGCCGATCGGCTTGACCAGGCCCTCGGGGAGGATCTCGTAGGCCCGGACGGCCTGCGCGGCCTCCGCCGGGTCGGAGATCTTCGCCAGCCCGGCCCACCCCCAGACCACCGCGAGGCCGAGCCGGACGGCCGTGCCGAGCCACTCGCTCCAGGCCGGCACCGGCCGCCCCGCCGTCGGCGTGGGCGCGGAGCCACCGGGCTGCGCGGTCATCAGGGAACCCCCCTCGGGAAACTCGTTCACTCCCTGAGGAACCGTCGGGGGCGGAGGGGGGTTTCTCCGCGGTCGGGAATGACGCCGGATGAGTGACGTTCCGTCCGAACAGTCCGAACACCCGAGCGTCAGCGGCACCCCGCCAACCACCCCGCCTCGAACAGATCGGGGTGCCGGGCCGCCTCCGCGCACGCCACCGCCTCCCGCTCCGCCCGCTCGGCACCCCGCTTCGCCAACGCGTGGCCCACCTCCACGTGCACCCCGACCGCGCCGACGAGCACCACCACGGCCGCCGCCGCCCGCAGCAGGACGGCCCGCTGGACACTCCGCACCGGCTCACCCCTTCCCGCTCGCCCCGGCAACCGTTCGTGCACTCCTCCCTCCACTCAACGTCCGCCAACCCCGCCTGATGCGTGTCCCCACCCCTTGTTCACCCGTTCGGGTCCGCACTCCGGTCGGCGCGCACGGCAAATGCCGCGCGCCCGGGGCCGCGCCCCTCAGGAGCGC
>NZ_JBHVEU010000750.1:0-1974 GCF_042802075.1 Kitasatospora sp. NPDC057518 | reverse complement strand
CGCCTGGAGCACTGCTCCTGGCACGGGCGGCACGGGCTTTCTGAGCGCGGGTCAGCTCGCCGCGGTCGACCGCCGCCCCCGCCTGGTAGTCCGCCCTCCCGGCCCGTAACCCTTCATCCCGGTTACACCTATCCTGGGCCGCATGACCGACGCAGCCGACCGCAGCGCCGCCGACGGACCGCCCGCCACCCCGCCCGGGCTGCTCCTCACCACCCCCGGGGGCGGCCGCTTCCACTTCGACCCCGGCGCCCTCTGCCTGGAACTGCTCACCACCGGCGGCCCCGGCCCGTACGCCCGGTACGAGGTGCTGCACCGGCCCGCCGACCTCGCCGCCTGGCTCCCGCCGTCCCGACTGCGACTGCCCGCCGACGCCGTACGGATCTCCCCCGCCCAGCTCGCCGCCGCCCGCACCCTGCGCGACGCCCTCTGGCGCCTGGCCGCCGCCCGCGCCCACGGCGGCCGGGGCACGCCCGCGGACCACGCCGTCCTCAACCGGGCCGCCGAGCACCCGCCGCTGGTCCCCCGGATCGCCCCCGACGGCACCGCGGCCGCCCCGCTGCCCGCCGACGGGGCCCAGCTGGTCTCCACCCTCGCCCGGGACGCCATCGCCCTGCTCACCGGCCCGTACGCGGACCGGGTCCGGGAATGCGGCGCCGACAACTGCCAACTGATCTTCGTCGACACCTCGCGGCCGGGCCGGCGCCGCTGGTGCTCCATGGAGCGCTGCGGCAACCGCCACAAGGTCCGCGCGCTACGCGCCCGCCGGGACTCCGAGGAGGCCCCGCCGACCACCGCCCCCGCCCCCGACTCCGGGCGTACACAGGCTGATCGACCGTCTGAGAGCATGGGCTGATGCGACCGCTGTACTCCGTTCCCCTCGGCATCGCCGCCACCGGCGCCGCCTGTCTCGCCTACTCCGTCGGGTACGAGGTCCGGGCCTTCCGCCTCCGCCGGATCGAGGTCCCCGTCCTCCCGCGCGGCGCCCGCCCGATCCGGGTCCTCCAGGTGTCCGACATCCACATGGTGAGCGGGCAGGGCAAGAAGCAGCGCTGGCTGAAGAGCCTGGCCGGCCTGCGCCCCGACCTGGTGGTCAACACCGGCGACAACCTCTCCGACCCGCTCGGCGTCCCGGCCACCCTCGACGCGCTCGGGCCGCTCATGGAGTTCCCCGGCGTCTACGTCTTCGGCTCCAACGACTACTACGGCCCGGCCCGCAAGAACCCGGCCCGCTACCTCCAGGCCATGCGCAGCGGCGCCCACGGCATGAACAACCCCGACGGCACCGCCCGCCGCGGCATCACCGGCGCCGTCCACAACCCCTGGGAGAAGCTCCGCGACGGCTTCGACGCGGCCGGCTGGCTCGACCTCACCAACACCCGCGGCCGGCTCACCGTGAACGGGCTCGACCTGGAGTTCACCGGCCTCGACGACCCGCACATCCGGCGCGACCGCTACAGCGAGGTCGCCGGCGGCCCGTCCCCCGACGCCGACCTCTCCCTCGCCGTCGTCCACGCGCCCTACCTGCGCGTCCTCGACGCCTTCACCGCCGACCGCTACCCGCTGATCCTGGCCGGCCACACCCACGGCGGCCAGCTCTGCATCCCCTTCTACGGCGCCCTGGTCACCAACTGCGACATCGACACCCGCCGGGTCAAGGGCCTCTCCACCCACACCGCCGGCGGCCACCGCTCCCACCTCCACGTCTCGGCCGGCTGCGGCACCAACCGCTACACCCCCGTCCGCTTCGCCTGCCCCCCCGAGGCCACCCTCCTCACCCTCGTCCCGGCAGCCCGCTGACCCCCACCGGACGCCCGCTCGAAACCGGATTTCGTGTCTCGGCGAGCGTCCGGTAGAGTTCTACTCGTCGCGAAGGAGACGGAGCGACAAACCGCAAGACCGGGGTGTGGCGCAGCTTGGTAGCGCGCTTCGTTCGGGACGAAGAGGCCGTGGGTTCAAATCCCGCCACCCCGACCC
>NZ_JBHVEU010000749.1:0-2005 GCF_042802075.1 Kitasatospora sp. NPDC057518 | reverse complement strand
GCGCCGGAACCCTCCGGCGGGGCCCGGGGCGTGAAAAGCCCTGGACCAAGTGTCCGATCCGGACGTACAGTCCAGGCATGTCCTCGGAAAACCCCGACCCCCGCGTGCGGACCTGGTCCCCGGTCTGCCGCGCGGTGGCCCTGCTGCTCGGCCCGTACGCCGAGGTCGTGCTGCACGACACCGCCACCGACCGGGTCCTCGCCGTCTGGAACCCGATGACCCCCCGGGCCCCCGGCGACCCGTCACTGCTCGGCGAGCTCGACGGGATCGACCCCTCCGCCCCCGACGTCTACGGCCCGTACGCGAAGCTGCTGCCCGACGGACGGCGGCTCTCCTCCGTCAGCGCCGTGCTGCGCGACGACGACGGGAAGCCCACCGCGGTGCTCTGCGTCAACCTCGACCGCGGCCCGCTGGAGCAGGCCGCCGCCCTGCTGGCCGGCTTCGCCGCCCCCACCGCGCCGCGCCCCGAACCGCTCTTCGAGCGCGACTGGACCGAGCGGATCAACGACGTGGTCGGCGGGTACGTCCGCGCCCAGGGCCGCCCGCTGGAGCGCTTCACCCGCGAGGACCGGCTGGCCGTCCTGGGCGAACTCGACCGGGCGGGCGTGTTCGCCGTCCGGCGCGCCGTCCCCGTCGTCGCCACCGCGCTGCGGATCTCCCGCTCCAGCGCCTACAGCCTGCTCGCCGAGCTCAAGCAGCACCCCGCGGGCCCCACCGAGGAGGACCACCAGTGACCCGGCTCCCCGACTTCCGGCTCGAAACCCACTTCTCGCGCTGGGAGTTCACCGCCCGCCACCACCTCACCGCCTCCGACGCGCAGACCATGACGATGGCCGAGCTGCTCGCCCTGGCGGGCCCCGAGGACCGCGAGGCCTGGGACACCCTGGCCCTCGGCTACACCGAGACCTTCGGCGACCCCGGGCTGCGCCGCGCCGTCGCCGGGATGTACGAGCGGGTCGGCGAGGACGACGTGATCTGCTTCGGCGGCGCCCAGGAGGGGCTCAACCTCGCCATGCAGGTCCTGCTCGAACCGGGCGACCACGCGGTGGTGCTGACCCCGAACTACCAGTCCGCCGAGACCGTCCCGCTCTCGCTCTGCGAGGTCACCGGCGTCGCGCTGGACCCGGAGCGGGACTGGGCGCTGGACCTGGACGCGGTCGAGGCGGCGCTGCGGCCGAACACCAGGGTGCTGTCGGTCAACTTCCCGAACAACCCGACCGGCACGGTGATCGACGCCGCCGACTTCGTCCGGCTGGCCGAGCTCTGCGACGAGCGCGGCGTCCGGCTGTTCTCGGACGAGGTCTACCGCGGCCTGGAGCGCGACCCGGCCCGCGCCCTGCCGCAGGCCGCCGACCTCTCCGAGCGGGCCCTCTCGCTCAACGTGACCTCCAAGTCGCTCGGCCTGCCCGGCCTGCGGATCGGCTGGATCGCCTGCCGGGACCAGGAGCTGCGCTCGCGCCTGGAGCGGGCCAAGCACTACACCACGATCTGCAACTCGGCGCCGAGCGAGGTGCTGGCCCGGATCGCGATCACCGCTCGCGACCGCATCCTGGCCCGCAACCGCGCGATCATCGCCGGGAACCTGCCGCTGTTCGACGCCTTCTTCGCCGAGTTCGCCGACCTCTTCGAGTGGCGCGCGCCGGACGGCGGCTGCGTGGCCTTCCCGCGCTACCTGGGCCCGGACGGCGTGGAGGAGTTCTGCACCGCGCTGGTCGAGCAGGCGGGCGTGCTGCTGCTGCCCGCCGGGATCTTCCGCTCGGAGCTGACCCCGACCCCGGCCGACCGGTTCCGGATCGGCCTCGGCCGCCGCGACCCGGGCCCGGGCCTGGCGGCCTTCGCCGACTGGCTCCGCAAGCGCTGAGCGGTGCTTCCCGTGCTGAGCGGCGCTTCCCGTGCCGAGCGGTACTCCCAGGCTGAGCGGCGCTTCCCATGCTGAGCGGTGCTCGCGGTACTGAGCGGCGTCTCCGTACGGCGAAACGGCCGGGGCGCCGGCCACCGAGCGGAC
>NZ_JBHVEU010000748.1:0-2019 GCF_042802075.1 Kitasatospora sp. NPDC057518 | reverse complement strand
CACCGACACCAGGTCGGTGGGCCCCTTCCGTCGCCGTCACTGCTGGGGCGGGGGCGGCGGGTAGCCGTAGCCCGGCCCCGGCTGCTGCGGCCAGGGCGCCCCGGGGGCGGGCTGCTGCGGGTAGCCGTACCCGGGCGGGGGCGGCGGGGCCTGGCCGGGCTGCGGGGCCCACGGCGCCCCGGGGGCGGGCTGGCCGGCCTGCTGCGGGTACGGCTGGGCCTGCTGCTGCGGGTCGGCGTACGGCTGGGGGCCGCCCGGCTGCGGGTAGCCGGCCTGGGCCTGCTGCTGCCAGCCGGCCTGCTGGGCGGCGGCGGCCTGGTGGGCCCGGATGATGTCCTCGCCGACCAGGGTGGCCAGCTCGAAGTAGGCCTCCCGGACCTTGGGCCGCATCATGTCGAGGTTGACCTCGGCGCCGGCCGCCAGGCTCTCGTCGAACGGCACCACGATCACGCCGCGGCAGCGGGTCTGGAAGTGCGCGACGATGTCCTCGACCTTGATCATCTTGCTGGTCTCGCGCACCCCGGAGACCACCGTGATGCTGCGCTGGACCAGGTCCGCGTAGCCGTGCGCGGAGAGCCAGTCCAGGGTGGTCGAGGCGCTGGAGGCGCCGTCCACGCTGGGGGTGGAGACGATGATCAGCTGGTCGGCCAGGTCCAGCACCCCGCGCATCGCGCTGTACAGCAGTCCGGTGCCGGAGTCGGTCAGGATGATCGGGTACTGGCGGCCCAGCACGTCGATCACCTGGCGGTAGTCCGAGTCGTTGAAGGTGGTCGAGACCGCCGGGTCGACGTCGTTCGCCAGGATCTCCAGGCCCGAGTTCAGGTCCTGCGAGGTGAACTGACGGATGTCCATGTAGCTGCGCAGGTGCGGGATGGCCGTCACCAGGTCGCGGATGGTCGCGCCGGTCTGGCGCTTCACCCGGCGGCCCAGGGTGCCGGCGTCCGGGTTGGCGTCGATCGCGATCACCTTGTCCTGGCGCTCGCTGGCCAGGGTCGCGCCGAGCGCGGTGGTGGTCGTGGTCTTGCCGACGCCGCCCTTGAGGCTGATCACGGCGATCCGGTAGCAGCTCAGCACCGGGGTACGGATGATCTCCAGCTTGCGGGCCTTCTCGGCCGCCGCGGCCTTGCCGCCGAACTGGAAGCGCGGCTGCTGGCGCTGCTGCTTGGGCTGGCTGCGCAGCAGCCGGTCCGAGGACAGCTCGACGGCGGCGGTGTAGCCCAGCGGCGCGCCGTGCGCGGTCTGCTGCGGGGCGGCGGCCTGCTGGAACGCGCTGGGCTGCGGGGCCTGCGGCTGCTGCTGCCACGGCTGGCCGGGCAGCGGCTGCCCCGGCAGCGGCGGGCCGGGCTGGGCCTGCGGGCCGGGCTGGGGCGGGACCGGCTGCTGGTACGCGGCGGGCTGCGGCCAGCCGCCCTGGCGCGGGTCCACCGGGCCGGGCTGGGGCACCGGGCCGGGGGGCTGCGGGGCGGCGGCGTGCTGGGGCGGCAGCGGCTGCGGCTGTTGGACCTGCTGGGCCGCCCACGCGGCCTGCGGGCCCCAGGAAGCCGACGGGTCCTGGGGGTGCTGCGGCGGGGCCTGCTGGACCGGCGGCTGCGCGAAGTTCTGCGGCTGCGCGGGCGCGACGGGCGCGGGAGCAGGGGCGGGCGCCGGGTACGGCTGCGGCGCGGGCTGCTGCGCCGCGGCCTCCGGCGTCGGCCAGGCCGGGGCACCGGCCTGCGGCTGCTCGGCGACCGGCGGAGCCGGGGCGGCCGCCGGGAACGGGACGTGCTGCGCCTCGGCCTGCACCGGCGGGACCGGCGCGGCGGGCGTGGGCGTGGCAGCGGGCGTCGGGGCCGGGACGGCGGCCGGCGCGGCCTCCGCCGCCGGGGCGGCGGCCTGGCCGGGCACCGGAGCCTGGGCCTGCCGCTGCTCCGGAGCGGCCTGCTGCGCCGGGGCCGGCTGGGGCGGCGCCGGCGCAGCGGGGGGGGGCCCCCGGGCGGCGGGCGGGGCCGGGGCCCCCGCCGCCGGGGCCCCCCCGGCCGG
>NZ_JBHVEU010000747.1:0-2025 GCF_042802075.1 Kitasatospora sp. NPDC057518 | reverse complement strand
GCCGGTGGCCGGACGCTCCCCGAGCGGCCCCAGGCCCCGGCTCAGCGGTCCCGGTTGAAGCGGGTGGTGATGAAGAGCAGGACCAGCAGGATGACCAGTGCGGCGCCACCGGTCAGGGCCGGGTTCAGACTGTCGTGGTTGCCCCCCTCGCCCTCGGCGAGCAGGTTCAGAACGGGGAGTGCGGCAGCAGTGCTCATGGTCGGCGGGACCTTCTCGGCTCGGTGAACGGACCTGGGGGTTGTTCCGGGCCGGGTGAGGGCCCACCCGTCATCGTACGGGGGGTTACACGGCAACCGCTCGGCGGCCCACCGCCGCTGACCGGGCGTGAGCGCGGGCCGAGGGAGCGACCGGCGAACGGGCCCGGGCCCCGGCGAACGGACCGGGGACGGCCCCCGGGAACGGACCGGGGACGGCCCCGGGGAACGACCGGCCCTAGTTGTTCTTGAAGGCGCGGGCCATGATCCAGATCAGCAGGCCGATGCCCACGAAGGACGCGACCACGATGATCCGCAGGAACAGGCCGGGGCCGGACTCGTCGGAGATGGGCGCGGCCAGGCTGACAAGCGTGTCGGTGGACATCTGCGGGGGCTCCTCGTACTGCTCGGTACCGCGGCCGGGTCCGGTCTCGGTCGTCCAGGCCTCAGAGTAAACCGGCCTCACACCGGCGGAGCCCCCCGGCCCCGCAGACGCGCGCCACCGGCCCTGCGGGCGCGCCCCGGCGGCCCGCCGAGCCGCCCACGGCCCCGGCGCCCACCGCGCGGACCGCGCGTACGCTGACCCCGGGGACGAGTACGCAACCGCGCACGTTGCACAGACAGTCGTTGCAGGCGAAGACCAGCGGGGGGCGGGCCAGCGGGCCGCGGCCGCCGTCGACCAGGAGGTACTCACACCATGACCGACACGACCTCGAAGACGCCGAGCCGCCGCCGCGAGCGCTTCCCCGGGATCTCCACCCGGGCCTGGGAGCACCCGGCGGACCGCTCGGCGCTGGTCGCGCTGCGCAGGCTGACCGGCTTCGACGACATCCTGAAGAAGCTCGCCGGACTGGTCTCCGAGCGGGCGATCCGGCTGATGTTCCTGGCCACCGCGGTGAAGACCTCCGAGCGCCAGTTCCCGGAGCTGCACGACATGGTGCGCGACGCCGCCTACGTGCTCGACCTGGAGCAGGTCCCCGACCTGTACGTTTCCCAGGACCCGACGGTCAACGCGTACTGCATCGGCATCGACACCCCGGTCATCGTGATCACCAGCGGCCTGGTCGAGCTGCTGGACGAGGAGGAGCTGCGCTCCGTCATCGGCCACGAGGTCGGCCACGCGATGTCCGGCCACGCCGTCTACCGGACGATGCTGATGATCCTCACCAACATCGCCACCCGGATCGCGTGGGTGCCGCTCGGCAACCTGGCGATCACCGCGATCATCACCGCGCTCAAGGAGTGGTTCCGCAAGGCGGAGCTGTCCAGCGACCGGGCCGGCCTGCTCGCCGGGCAGGACCTCCAGGCGTCCATGCGGGCCCTGATGAAGCTGGCCGGCGGCCACAACCTGGCCGAGATGAACGTCGACGCCTTCCTGGAGCAGGCCGAGGAGTACGAGAAGGCCGGCGACCTGCGCGACGGCGTGCTCAAGGTGCTCCAGCTGCTGCCGCAGACCCACCCCTTCGCGGTGGTCCGGGTCGCCCAGCTGAAGAAGTGGGCGGAGAGCGACGACTACCGCTCGATCATGGCCGGCGCCTACCCGCGCCGCTCGGACGACCCGGACACCTCGGTCACCGAGCAGTGGAAGGCCGCCGCCGAGCACTACACGACCTCGGTCAAGGAGAGCAAGGACCCGCTGATGGGCCTGCTGCGGGACGTGGCCGGCGGCGCCGCGACGGTCGGCGGCAAGCTCCGCGACACCTTCACCGGAGGCGGCAGCAGCGGCAACGGCAGCCGCAACGGCTCCGCAGACCACGACGGCAGCTGACCCACCGCGACCGACCACGACCGCGAGCCGCGACGGCGGCCGGCGTCCCGCCCGGGGCACCGG
>NZ_JBHVEU010000746.1:0-2037 GCF_042802075.1 Kitasatospora sp. NPDC057518 | reverse complement strand
TGCCGGTAGTCCGTCATGGTCTGATCCGCTCGATTCCCCACCCATGCCTGTCATGTCCCGGTCGTCCGGCCCCACCCCGGACGCGCGCCCCCGGGACGGCGGGTACCCCCACAACCAGGAGTCACGCACCCATGCTGCGCTCACGCATTGAAAGGGCCGGGACCCCGGCTCCGCAGGGCGGCCGCCGACGCCGTCCCAAGAGCCTGGCCGCCATCGCGGCCGGCACCACCGCCTCCCTGCTGCTCGGCGCCGGTCTCGCGCTGACCGGCGGCGCCGCGGCCAACGCCGCGACCACCAACTCCACCGGCGCGCCCGCCACCAGCGGCGGCATCAAGGTCGCCTACTACGACCAGTGGTCGGTCTACGCGAACGCGTACTACCCCAAGACGATCCAGGACCCCGGCGTCGCCGGGAAGCTGGACTACCTGATCTACGACTTCGCCAACATCCACCCGACCGACCTGGGGTGTTTCGAGGCCACCAAGGCCGCGGACACGAACGACAACAACCCCAACGCGGGTGACGGCGCCGCCGACGCGTTCGCCGACTACCAGAAGAGCTTCGGCGCGGACATCTCGGTCGACGGCGTCGGCGACGTCTGGAACCAGCCGATCGCGGGCAACTTCAACCAGCTGAAGAAGCTGAAGGCGAAGAACCCGAACCTCAAGGTCCTGCTCTCGCTGGGCGGTTGGACCTACTCCAAGTACTTCTCGCCGGCCTCCGCCACGGACGCCTCGCGCAAGCACCTGGTGTCGTCCTGCATCGACATGTTCATCAAGGGCAACCTGCCCGCCGACGCCGGCTTCGGCGGCCCGGGCTCGGCGGCCGGCGTCTTCGACGGCATCGACATCGACTGGGAGTACCCGGGCGGCGGCGGCCACACCGGCAACATCTCCAGCCCCGCGGACAAGCAGAACTTCACCGCGCTGCTGAAGGAGTTCCGCACCCAGCTGGACGCGCAGGGCGCGGCCGACAAGAAGACCTATGCCCTGGCGGCGGCGGTCGGCGCCGGCCAGGACAAGATCATGAACGTCGAGACCGACAAGATCGCTCAGTACCTGACCTTCCTCGACGTCATGACCTACGACATGCACGGCGGCTGGGACGCCCAGGGGCCGACCAACCACCAGGCCGCGCTCTACTCGACCCCGGACGACCCGTCGACCCCGGCCAAGCCGGGCAACGGCAAGTACTCCATCGACAACGCCATCAAGGCGTGGACGGTCGGCGACAAGGAGTACGGCATCCCCGGCGGCTTCCCCGCCAACAAGATCAACATGGGTGTGCCGTTCTACTACCGCGGCTGGACCGGCGTGAAGGACAACGGCACGCACGGCCTGTACCAGCCCGCCACCCAGCCGGCGGCCGGCGCGGCGATGTCCGGCAACGTCCCCGGCATCCAGATGTTCAAGGAGCTCGCGGGCTTCGTCGACAACCCGTCCAAGACCTTCTGGGACGACGCGGCCCAGGCCACGTACTTCTACGACGGCAACACCTTCTGGAGCGGTGAGGACGCCAAGTCGATCCAGGCCAAGCTCGACTACGCGCACTGCAACGGCCTCGGCGGCGCCTTCGCCTTCTCGCTGTACGACCTGGGCACCAAGACCGCCCTGTTCGACAAGATGGTGAGCGCCACCAACGGCTCCGCGTCCGCCTGCCCGGCCCCGCCGACCGGCACGCCGACCCCGACCTCGACCGGCACCCCCACCGGCACGCCGACCGGCACCCCGACCGGGACCCCCACGGGCACGCCGACCGGGACCCCGACCGGCACCCCGACCACGCCGGCCTCCTGCCCGGCCGCCCCGAGCTGGGACGCGAACACCACCTACGCGGCCGGCGGCACCAAGGTCTCGTGGAAGGGCCACTACTACACCAACAAGTGGTGGACCAAGGGCGACGACCCGAGCCAGAGCGGCCAGTGGGGCGTCTGGACCGACAACGGCCCCTGCTGAGACCCGCACCACCGACTGACCGAGGGGCCTGACGGACCCTCGCACCGAACGCGGGCGGCCCCGGACGAGGAATGACCTCGTC
>NZ_JBHVEU010000745.1:0-2045 GCF_042802075.1 Kitasatospora sp. NPDC057518 | reverse complement strand
GATGTGCCCCGCCCGGGGCCGCGCCGTCCGACGGGGCGGCGCCGTGGAGCAGGCCGGGCGGCGCTCAGATCTCGTCGTCCAGGCCCTGCTCGATGGCGTACCGGACCAGCTCCACCCGGTTGTGCAGCTGCAGCTTCCCGAGCGTGTTCTGCACGTGGTTCTGCACCGTCCGGTGCGACAGCACCAGCCGGTCGGCTATCTGCCGGTACGACAGTCCCTTGGCCACCAGCCGCAGCACCTCCGTCTCCCGGGCGGTCAGCTGCGGGGCGGCCGGCGCCGAGGCCGGGGCCGGCTCGGCGGCCAGCCGGCGGAACTCGCCGAGCACCAGGCCGGCCAGGCCCGGGGTGAACACCGCGTCGCCGACGGCCGTGCGGCGCACCGCGTCCAGCAGCTCCTCCCGCCCGGCCGACTTCACCAGGTAGCCGGTCGCGCCGGACTTCACCGCCTCCAGCACGTCCTGGTGCTCGCCGCTGGCCGACAGCACCAGCACCCGGACCGCCGGGTCGTGCGCGACCACCTGGCGGCACACCTCCGCGCCGGACAGGCTGGGCAGGTTGAGGTCCAGCACGACCACCTGCGGCGTGCAGGCACGGGCCCGGCGCACGGCCTCCTCGCCGTCGCCCGCGGTGGCCACCACGTCCAGTCCGGCCTCGGCGAGGTCGCGCGAGACGGCGTCCCGCCACATCGGGTGGTCGTCCACCACCATCACCCGCACCGGCCGGTCGGCGGTCGGCTGGTCGGTCATCGGCTGGTCGGTCATGGAGTGGCCTTCCTCGGGACGCGCAGTTCGACCTCGACGCCCTCCCCGGGCGCCGAGTACAGCTCGGCCGTGCCGCCGAGGTCCAGCAGCCGGCCGCGGATGGACTGGGAGACGCCGAGCCGGCCGGCCTGCTCCGCCTCGCCGAGCCGGCCGGGGGCGAAGCCGGGGCCGTCGTCGCGGATGCTGACCGTGACGGCCTCCGGCTCGTCCTCGACCAGGATCCAGGCCCGGGCCCGCTCCCCCGCGTGCTTGCGCACGTTGTCGACGGCGGCGCCGACCGCCGCCGCGAGCTCGCCCGCCGCCGCACCGGGCAGCGGCACCGGGGTGCCGGGGGCGGAGAGCGTGATCCGCTCGTCCGCGTACGGGCGCAGCAGCGCGGTGAGGTCGCGAGGGGCGTCCGGGTCCGGCGGCTCGGCGGCGTCGGAGCGCGGCGCGCGCTGCTCCGGCAGCGGACCGCCCGTCATCAGGGCCCGCAGCGCGCGCTCCTGTTCACCGGCCAGCCGGCCGAGCTCGGCGAAGTCCGTACCGGAGCCCGTCCCGCCGCCCGACTCCGTACCGCTCAGCTCCGCGCCGCGCCGCTGGACCAGGGCGAGCACCTGGAGCACGCCGTCGTGGATGTCCCGGGAGAGCCGCTCGCGCTCCCGGGTGGCCGCCTCGACCTGGAGCGCCCGGGTGAGGGTGGCCTCGCTGGCCCGGGCCAGCTCGATCACGTAGCCGATCGCGCAGCCGGCCACCATCAGCAGCACGATGTTGTGGATGTTGTCGCCGGTCGGCCCGCCGTGGCCGAGGATGTTGGCGACGCCGATCACCGAGCCCGAGGCCGCCGCCGGGCGCCAGCCGCCCTTCGCGGCGAAGCCCAGCACCGTGCCGGCCGCCCAGATGGTCGGCAGGGTGGGCGCGCCGTGGCTGATCCGGGCCGGGGAGTCGGTCATGCCGCTCATCACGATGCCGGTGACGGCGAGGGCGAGGTCGGTGCCCAGGACGAACCGGGTGCAGCGCTGCGGGTTGGCGAAGGCCCGGGTGCTGGCCAGGGTCCACAGGGTCAGCGCGCCGAGGAAGATCCAGCCGGCCACCGGGTGCAGGAAGTGCAGGTACGAGTTGAAGTACCGCAGCAGCGCGTAGCACAGGGCCAGCACCCGGAAGTAGGAGATCGCCTTCCAGAGCGGGAGTTCGACGGACATGCCGCCGGCCGCCACCGTGCCGCCGACCGCGCCGGCTCTGCCGCCGTCGTCCGTCATCCGCCCCGCCCCTCCCCGGGCCGGTCCGGGCGGCCGCTCGGAGCGGT
>NZ_JBHVEU010000744.1:0-2045 GCF_042802075.1 Kitasatospora sp. NPDC057518 | reverse complement strand
GGTCCGGGGCCGCCCCGGCTTCGTCCGACCCGGTGCCGTGCTGGTCCGCGGCGCTGCGAGGATGTGAGTTCAGGAAGTTCAGCCGACCAAAGCCGGTCGGCCGGGGCCGCGGGGGACTACACCTGGATGGCGCCCCGGGAGAAGCAAGGGAGGAAGAACGTCATGGTGGTCACGCTTGCCAAGGGTGGCAACGTCTCGCTCACCAAGGCCGCGCCGAACCTGACGCAGGTTCGGATCGGCCTCGGCTGGTCCGCCCGTTCAACCACGGGCGCCCCGTTCGACCTCGACGCGAGCGCCCTGATCTGCGGTGGCGGGCGAGTGCTCGGTGACGAGTACTTCGTCTTCTACAACAACCTCAAGAGCCCCGAGGGCTCGGTGGAGCACCAGGGCGACAACCTCACCGGCGGCGACGACACGGGTGACGACGAGGTGGTCGAGGTCAACCTGGACCTCGTCCCGGTGCAGGCCGACAAGGTGATCTTCGCGGTCTCGATCTACGAGGCCGAGGCGCGGCTCCAGAACTTCGGTCAGGTCCGCAACGCCTACATCCGGGTCGTCAACTCGGTCGACGGCCAGGAGATCGCCCGGTACGACCTGTCCGAGGACGCGTCCAGCGAGACCGCGATGATCTTCGGCGAGCTGTACCGCTACGCGGGCGAGTGGAAGTTCCGCGCAGTGGGCCAGGGGTACGCCTCCGGCCTGCGTGGCATCGCGCTCGACTTCGGCGTGAACGTACAGTAAGGGCGGAAATCGGACTTATCGCACCCGACCCGATCATGAGAACAGAGGGCAGTGCGGGGGTGGCCTGACCGGGCCCGGCCCGGTCAGGGCGTCTCGGGTACGAGGCCGACCCCGGCACGGCCAAAACCCGAAAGGTAGCCAACTCCCGTGTTCCTCCGCACATTCGGCTGGTCGCTCGCGATCACCGCCATCGGCCTGGTCGCGGCCGGACTGCTCTGGGGAGCCCAAGGCTTCGGCATCGTGCTGATCCTCTCCATCCTGGAGATCTCCCTGTCGTTCGACAACGCGGTGGTCAACGCCACGGTGTTGAAGCGGATGAACCCGTACTGGCAGAAGATCTTCCTGACCGTCGGTGTGCTCATCGCGGTCTTCGGCATGCGCCTGGTCTTCCCGCTGCTGGTCGTCGGCCTCACCGCGAAGCTCAACCCCACGACGGTCATCGACCTGGCGCTGCACTCCGACAAGACCCACGACGGCCTCACCTACGGCCAGTACCTGGAGGCGGCCAACCCGGCCATCGCGGCCTTCGGCGGCGTCTTCCTGCTGATGATCTTCCTCGACTTCATCCTCGGGGAGAAGGACTACAACTGGCTGTCCTGGATCGAGCGCCCGCTGGAGAAGGTCGGCAAGCTGGAGGCCTTCTCCACCGTCGTCGCCCTGGTCGCCCTGCTGCTGGCCTCCAACTTCTTCGCCGGGGAGCACGCGGAAACCGTTCTGCTCGCCGGCGTCCTCGGCCTGGTGACCTACCTCGCGGTCAACGGCCTCTCGTCGATCTTCGAGTCCGGCCTGGAGGCCGAGGAGGAGCGCGAGGAGGAGGCGGAGAAGTCCGGCAAGTCGATCATGCAGGTCGGCGGCAAGGCCGCGTTCTTCCTCTTCCTCTACCTGGAGGTCCTGGACGCCTCGTTCTCCTTCGACGGCGTGGTCGGCGCGTTCGCCATCTCCAGCGACATCTTCCAGATCACCCTGGGCCTCGGCATCGGCGCGATGTACATCCGCTCGCTGACCGTCTTCCTGGTCCGCAAGGGCACCCTGGACGACTACGTCTACCTGGAGCACGGCGCGCACTACGCGATCGGCGCGCTGGCGGCGATCCTGCTGGTCGGCATCAAGTTCCACATCCCGGAGATCGTCACCGGCCTGATCGGCGTCGCCTTCATCGGACTGGCACTCGGCTCGTCGATCCTGCGCAACCGGCGCGAGGGCGCCGGCGAGGACGAGGAACCGGAGCTGGTGGGCAGCGGCAAGTAGCCGCCCACGCGGTCCGCAGGACAAGCTGAAAGGCCGCCCCCGGGGTCTCCCGGGGG
>NZ_JBHVEU010000743.1:0-2051 GCF_042802075.1 Kitasatospora sp. NPDC057518 | reverse complement strand
CCGCCGACCACCACGACCGTCAAACCCTCCCCCGGGTCACCGGGGGCCGTTCCGTCAGACCGCCGGGAAGATCTCCGCGTCCGGCTTCAGCAGCTGGCCGGCCGCCGGCGCGGTGCCGTCGACCAGGTAGCGGGTGACCATCTTGTTCAGCGCCTGGCTGCGGCCGACCGCGCAGTGCTCGATCGAGTCGACGCTGACCAGCACCGCGTTGCCCAGCTCCTGCTGCATCCGCTGGGCGAACTTGTACTGGGTGGCCGGGTCGTAGAGGTTGCCGATCACCATCACGGTGTTGGAGGTCTTCTTGTTCCACGGGCCGGAGAAGCGCTCGGCGTCCCGGGCCGGGGCCGGCCAGCTCGCGCACGCGGGCGCGTCGAAGGCCTGGTAGCGGCCGAAGGTCGGCATCTCCTTCTCCCAGGCCTTGGCCGCGTTCGCGAACACCCGGTCGTTGGAGGGGTACGGCTTGTCCTGGCAGTTGACGGCCATGTAGGAGTCGTCCGCGGTGTACTCGGAGTCGACCGGGGCCTCCCGCAGCGCCGTCCGCGGGACGTCCACCGAGAGCAGGTTGGCGTCCTCGTCCGAGACGTTCGCCTGCGGGGCCAGCAGGGCGGCCGCGGCCGGCTTCTGGAACACCTGGTAGGTCGCCTGGAGGGACTTGGCCAGCGGGGCCAGCTTGGCCTGCGAGTACAGGGCGCTGGCCACCTCGCCGGTGAAGCTGCTCAGCGTCACCTTGGAGCCGTTCGGCAGCGTGATCGGGCTGGTCCGCAGGTGGTCGCGGAGCTGGTCGAACTTGGCCCGGGTGTCGCCCTCGCCGAAGGCGCAGCGCGGGGCGCCGGCGGTCTGGCAGCGCTTGAGGAACTCGTCCAGGGCCAGCTCGAAGCCGTTCGCCCGCTGGCGGTCGTACTCCAGGCCGTTGTGCAGGCGCAGGTTCGGGTCGACGTTGCCGTCGACGATGATCGCGCGGACCTTGTTCGGGTACATGTTGGCGTACGTCGAACCGATCAGGGTGCCGTAGGAGAACCCGGCGAAGGTGAGCTGGGCGTCACCGACGGCGCGGCGCATCCGGTCGAGGTCGCGCACCACGTTGATGGTCGACATGTGCTCGATCAGCGGGCCGGCGTTCTTGCTGCACGCGTCGGTGTAGTCCTGGTCCGCGTCCAGCGTCTCGTTGATCTCGGCCTTGGTGACCGGCACGCCGACCATGCGGTTGGTGACCGCGTCGGCGTCCTCCTGGGTCTTGAAGCACTTGAGCGGGTTGCTCCGGGCCACGCCGCGCGGGTCGAAGCCGACCAGGTCGAACTTCGACTGCACCTCGGTGCCGAAGCGGGCGGTCGTCGCCCACAGGTAGCCACTGCCGCCCGGGCCGCCCGGGTTGAGGAACAGCGAGCCGATCCGCTTCGACGGGTCGCTCGCCCGCCGCCGCATCATCGCGATGCCGACCTTCTCGCCCGACGGCTTGTCGTAGTCCAGCGGCACGGGGTAGACGGCACAGTCGTAGATGCCGGGGTCCGGCTTGGTCGGGTCGGGGTTGCACGGCGTCCAGGCGACGGGATCGACCTTCGCCTCGGCCAGGCTCGGGGTCTGGTCAATAGGCGCTGCCGAAGCGGCGGCGGCGGTGCCGGTGACAAGTGCGAGAGCGCAGGTGACCGCTCCGGCCAGCGTGGATATGCGGGACAAGGAACCTCCTCCGTACTGAAAGGGCGGCCCCAGCCTGTCAGTCGGAGATCTCCGTGGGAAGACCTGGGAGCGGCGTAAATCATCCACCTGTCATGTGACACATCGCGAAATATTCTGTGAATGAACCAACTTGACGGTTGATTGACCTGAGATTTCGTCATCCCGCGTTGCCGATCGGCCGTCGGCCGTCCGGGTTCGGTGGGGGCGGGCGGCGTCCGGCGGGGGGTCTGCGCAGCCGACAAGGGCGCGGATTTCCCGCGCGGCCGAACACCCAGGGGCTCCCGCTATTGCGCGATCGGCATCGAGGGCGCGGCGCTCCCCGCCGGTGCCCGGCGGCCCGTGGAGGGAAGATCGTCCCGCTCCTCGCCGGCGCGACC
>NZ_JBHVEU010000742.1:0-2062 GCF_042802075.1 Kitasatospora sp. NPDC057518 | reverse complement strand
CCGTACGGGTGCCGCCCCTCGGCGTTTCCGGCCTCCCGGCCGTGCCAGGAGTCGGGTCAGCGCCCCGGCAGCCCCGACAGCACCGCCGCCGTCGCCGTCAGCAGTTCCTCCGCGGCCGCGCCGCCCGCCGCCGTCCGGGCCAGCACCCCCTCGCGCGCCGCCAGGACCACCGCCGCGGCCTGCCCGGCGCTCGCGCCCGGGGGCACCAGCTCCGGCAGGTTCCGCTCCAGGACCCCGGCCAGCGCGGCCGCGACCGCCCGGTCGTGCGCGGCGACCTGCTCGGCCAGCGCCGGGCTCCGGGCCGCGACCAGCCGGAACTCCAGGAACAGCAGGATCCACCCGGTCTCCGCCGGCTCGACCCGCAGCAGCGCCTCGACCAGCCGCCGGGCCCGCTCCCGCGGCGCCAGCGACTCGCAGGCGGCGGCCAGCTCCGCGAGCTCGGCCAGTCGCTGCCCCGCCTGGTCGTCGAAGAGGGCCAGCAGCAGGTCCTCCTTGCTGCCGAAGTTCGAGTAGAAGGCGCCGCGGGTGTAGCCGGCGGCGGCGCAGACGTCCTCGATGCTCGTCCGGGCGAAGCCGACGGAGAGGAACAGCTCGCTCGCCGCGGCCAGCAGCCGGGCCCGGGTGTGGACGCGGCGTCTGGGTGGTCGGGGGGCGCTGTCGGCGGGGGGCGGGTTCACGGGAGAACGATACATGGTGTATTCAGTACGAGTCGTATTCAATACGAGCCGTACTGAACGAGGAGCCGCTCCGTGAGTCGACTGCTGATCACCAACGCCCACCTGCTCCACCCTGAGGACGGCACCCGCACCGACCTCGGCTGGCTGGAGGCCGCCGACGGCCGGATCGCCGCCACCGGCACCGGCCGCCCGCCCGCCGCCGGCGAGGACGTCCGGGTCCTCGACGCGGCCGGCGGCACCGTGCTGCCCGGCCTGATCGACGCCCACGTCCACCTGCTGATCACCTCGCTCGACCTGCCCGACTTCGCGAACTGGACTGCCGGCTACGCCACCGTGCGCGCCCTCGCCGAGGCCGAGCGGATGCTGCGCCGCGGCTTCACCACCGTCCGCGACGTCGGGGGCGCCGACCACGGGATGGCCCGGGCCCTGGACGAGGGCCTGGTACCCGGCCCGCGGCTGCTGCACGGCGGCAAGGCGCTGTCCCAGACCGGCGGCCACGGCGACCTGCGCCCGCTCGGCGAGGACGTGCTGCCCTGCTGCGAGTCCCGCCCGAACTTCGCCCGGATCGCCGACGGCGTGGACGCGGTGCGCACCGCCGCCCGGGACGAGTTCCGCAAGGGCGCCCACCACCTCAAGGTGCTGCTCTCCGGCGGCGTCGCCTCCCCGCACGACGAGATCGGCGCCGTCCAGTACAGCGAGGAGGAGATCCGCGCGGTCGTCGAGGAGGCCGAGAACCACAACCGCTACGTCACCGTGCACGCCTACCACCCGCGCGCGATCGACCGTGCCCTGCGGGCCGGTGTGCGCTGCGTCGAGCACGGCAACCTGCTGGACGACGGCACGATCGCCCTGCTGCTGGAGAAGGACGCCTTCCTGGTGCCCACCCTGGTCGCCTACGAGGAGACCGCCAGGCTCGGTGCCGCCTCCGGCCTGCCGGCCGCCTCGCTGGGCAAGCTCGCCGAGGTCCGCGACCGGGGCCTGGAGGCCTTGGAACGCGCCCACCGCGCGGGCGTCGACCTCGTCTACGGCAGCGACCTGCTCGGCCCGCTGCACCCGGCCCAGCTGGAGGAGTTCACCCTGCGCGCCCGGGTCCAGCCGGTCGCGGACGTGCTGCGCTCGGCGACCACCACGGCGGCCCGGCTGCTCGGCATGGCGGGGGAGATCGGCACCCTCGCCCCGGGCGCCCACGCGGACCTGCTGGTGCTCGACGGCGACCCGCTCGCCGACCTCACCGTCCTCACCCGGTCCGACCTCCACCCGAAGCGGGTGGTCAAGGCCGGCGTCCCGGTCTGACGGCCCGGCCGCACAGCCAAACGGCCGTACGGCGAAACGGCCGCACAGCCGAACGGCCGTACGGCGAAACGGCGGGCGGGCGCCCGGGGAAC
>NZ_JBHVEU010000741.1:0-2071 GCF_042802075.1 Kitasatospora sp. NPDC057518 | reverse complement strand
GTCACCCGCTGCGAAGCGGCGACGGGCGGGCCTTCCGGCGTGTCCGGCTCAGTCCCCGGTGCCGCCCCGCACGCGGTTGCGGCGCCAGGCCACCACCAGAGTGCCGAGGCCGAGGGCGATCGCGGTCGCCCCGGTGATCGCCATCGGCTCCGTGGCCCTGCCGCCGCCGGTGGAGGCCAGCCCGCCGTCCCCGGCCGGGGCGGCGGCGGTGACCATCGGCGAGCCGGCCCCCGCCGGGCTCGGCGACGTGCCGGTGGCCCGCACGACCGGGAGGACCGGGGCGGCGGCCCGCTCCGGCACGTCCGGGTCCGGGGCGGAGTCCACGAAGGTCGGAGCGGGTGCGGCGGTGGCGCCCGTCGCGGCCACGGTGATGAAGTCGGCCGCCGGACCGGCCGCCTCGGCCGCGCTCTCGCCCCGCTCCGGCAGGGTGCGCGACACGGCCGTCAGGGACTCGAACAGGATCGGCGCGTCCTTGGTGAAGGCCAGCCGGAGGTCGACGGTGCGGCTCTCGCCCTTCGCCAGCGTGATGACGTCGGCGTCCCCGTCCCCGGTCCGCAGCGCGAAGTCGAGCCGGTTCGGGTGCTCCGGGCCGCGGCCCAAGGTGGCGCCCCGCCACTGCCCGTCGGCGGCACGGAACTCCAACTCGACCGTGTCCGAAGGAAGTTCGGCCGCCCCCTGGAACACGACCGCGGGCACGACCCGCAGCTCCCGGCCGCTCCGGTTGGTGAGGACCAGTGTGAACGGCTTCGCCTCGCCGCCCACCGTGAACACGACGGGCACCCCGTGGAGCCCGACCTCCGCGGTGGCCGCCGGGGCGGGCGGCGCCGTGGCCGGTGCGGTCGCCGGCGCGGTGGTCGGCGCCCCCGCCGGAACGATGACCAGCTCCGGGCGGCCGCTGCTCGCGTCGGTGGCGCGCTGCTCCGGCGGCAGGGCCGGGTCCGAGACCACGGAGTCGAAGCCCGGCGCCACCCGGCCGGCCGGGGCATCGGCGGTGACGGTGAGCCGCAGCCGGTAGACGGCCTCGGCGCCGGCCGGCAGCGACAGCACGGCGGGCTGGTCGAGCGCCCAGACGGCGCCCGTGCCCGCGGGGTTCGCCCTGGCGTCCTGCCACCGGGTGCCGCCGGGCGCCCGGTACTCCAGCCGGAAGTGGCCCTGCCCCGCGCCGGCGCCGGCGTCCGCGACGACGAAGGCCGAGGACGGCACGTCCAGCCGGTGGTCGGCGGTGTTCCGGAGCGTCGCGGTGAACTCCACCGGCGCGCCCCCCGCCGTGACGGTGCCGGGAAGGCCGCCGAAGGCGATCGTGACCGGCGAGGGTCGGGTCCGGGCGCCCGGGGACAGCGCGACGGCCTCCGGCGCGGCGAAGACGGCCGCGACCCCGACGGCGGCCAGGCCGGAGGCCAGGGTGACGGCGGTGGTCGCGGTCAGGAATCTGCGCTGCCGAATGTGCAATCCAACCTCACGGGAGAATGCGGGAGAGAACCCATCAGGACGTGAAATCGCTTGCACGGGAGATCGTTTCGCAACAGTGTCGGGCTTTCGTCCGCCCCCCGGCCGACCGCGATCGGCAGCATCCTACCGAGCCCCGTCCGACGGTCCGGACCGAGGACCGCGCTCGGTTCCCCGGGACCACCCCGAGGGAACCCCGACATCCGGCTACGACTCCCCGGTGACCCTTCGGGGCCGGGAATCACCTGCCGGGCTGAGGCCCGGGGGCCGACGGCGGCGGAGGATGGAACCAGCCCACCGGACCTGCCGGACCGGGCCGCCACCCCAGGGAGAGAATCATGAGTGCGCGCCTCGCCCGTCCTCGCCGCAACCGCGTCCTCGCCGGTGTCTGCGCCGGGATCGCCGAACGCTTCGGCCTGACCCCGTGGACCGTCCGCGTGATCTTCCTGCTCTCCTGCCTGCTGCCCGGCCCCCAGTTCCTGCTCTACCTGGCCCTCTGGGTGCTGCTCCCCCAGGAGCCGTAAGCCCGGCGGCCCGGGGACCCGCCCTCGACCAAGCGGCCCGGGGGCGACCGGGCCTCACCGCACGGCGACGGGCCGCCCGCCCCGGGGTCTCCGGGGTGGGC
>NZ_JBHVEU010000740.1:0-2085 GCF_042802075.1 Kitasatospora sp. NPDC057518 | reverse complement strand
GGCTGAGCCCGCAGGCCCGGCAGGGATCCGCGGGGCGCGCCCCGGGCGGCGGCGGGCCCGGTGTCGCGCCGGGCGGTTGTCGGCGCACGCGCTTACGATCGCCCGGCACGACCCGTGCTCCCGGACCGGGACCCGTACCGAGAGGTGTGCCATGACCGCAGCGGAAGACCCGATCGGGCTGCTCGCCCGGGCGCTCGCGCAGACCGCCGGGCTGATCGACGGCACCGGCGTCGAGCTGGCCGGCCACCCGACGCCCTGCCGCTCCTGGGACGTCGGGGACCTGGTCAGCCACCTCCTGCACGACCTGCGGCAGTTCACCGTCCGGGCGAAGGGCGGGCAGCCGGACTGGTCGCAGCCCTTCGAACGGGTCGAGGAGGACTGGCTGCACGCCTTCGAGGCCGGGGCGGAGGAGCTGGTCGACGCCTGGCGCGCGGCCGGCGACCTCGGCGGCACCCTGGAGGTCCCCGGCGTCGGCACCCTCCCGGCCCGCTTCCCGGTGGACCAGCAGACCACCGAATTCGCCGTCCACGGCTGGGACTTGGCCCATGCCACCGGCCAGTCCACCGAGGGCCTGGACCACGAGGTCGCGCTCGCCGCGCTCGCCTGGGCGGCCGGCGCGCTCAAACCCGAGTACCGGGGCGCCGAGGAGGAGCAGCACGTCTTCGGGCCCGCCGTCGACGTCCCCGAGGACGCCCCGGCGTACGACCGGCTCGCCGCCTTCTTCGGCCGAGACCCGGCGGCCACCTGAGGCGTCGGACGCCTACCGGCGGCTCCAGCGGAACTCGATCTCCGGGTGGCGCGGGGACGGGGCGTCGAGGAGCGGGGCGGGGTGGTCGCGGAGGAAGCGGTCGGCGAAGGCCCGGACGTAGGTGCGGGTGAGCGCGGTGGCGCGGGCGGGGGCGATGGTGCCGAGCAGGGCGGCGTAGAGCTCGGGGGGCAGGTGGCCCGGGAGGTTGCCGGGGACGGCGGCGTGCGGCAGGTCGGTGAAGCTGAAGTGGCCCGCGCCCAGGGTGCGCAGTTGGCGGCCCCAGGCGTGGTGGTGCTCGCGCCATCGCCGCCAGGTGTCGTGGTCGTCGAGCGAGGTGAGCAGCAGGAACGGCCGGTCCAGCCCGAGCTCCGGGACGGGGGAGCCGAACAGGCCGCCGTCCAGGTCGAGGCCGATCCGGAAGCGCGGGTCCTGGCGCAGCGCCTCGGCGGCCGCGGCTCCGCCCATGGAGTGGCCGAGCACGCCGATCCGCGCCTCGTCGACCCGGAACGGCAGCCGGCCGCCGGTCAGTCGGCCGGTCACGAAGCGCAGGTCGCCGACCCGCGCGGCGATCTCCTCGCGCTCGGCGGCGTCCCAGTCCGGTGGCTCCTCCGACAGGACGCTGCGCACCAGCCGGCCGTCCGGGAACTCGACGGCGGCGGCGTCGTAGGTGTGGTCGAGAGCCGCGACGAGGTAGCCGTGCGCGGCCAACTCCTCGGCCAGAGCAGTGCAGTTGCTGCGCCCGCCCTTACGGCCGTGGCCGAGCAGCAGCAGGGGGAGCGGGCCGGGGTGGGCGGGTGCGCCGGCGCGGGCGGTGGGGCGGACCAGGCCGAGGGTGCCCGGGTCCAGCGGCAGGGCCTGTTCGATCACGGCCGCGACCCGGGGGGTGGTGTACGGCGCGCGGGGCCGGCCGGCGGTGCCGCGCGCCGGGTACCAGAGCTGCACCATCAGCTCGCGCGGGCCGGGCGTGGGCGCGAAGGGGTCGAGCCGGTCGTGGTCGACCAGGTGCAGGCTGGTGGTGCCGACCGGCCGGCCGACGGTGGGCGCGGGGAGGTCGATGGTGCGCGGCGGGGCGGTCGGAGCGACCGGCGCGGCGAGGGCGGGTGCGGCGGGCAGCAGGGCGGCGGTCCCGCCCAGGCCCGTGAGGGCGAGCAGTGAACGGCGCCTGATCATGCGTCATCCTTGCCGGCTCGGCGACGGGGTCCGGTCAGTCTAGGCCCTCTCTTTCGGATCACGCCGGGCGCGCGACGCCGGAGCACGCACCTCGCCGCGTTGTCGTCGGTCGCCGATGCTCCGCATGGACTCCCTCCTCCGCCTTGCGATGCACGCACTCCGACGCC
>NZ_JBHVEU010000739.1:0-2114 GCF_042802075.1 Kitasatospora sp. NPDC057518 | reverse complement strand
GGTGTGCTGGGCACACCGGGGCCGGACCGGAGAGCGGGCGACGAGAATCGAACTCGCGTGACTAGTTTGGAAGACTAGGGCTCTACCATTGAGCTACGCCCGCACGACCTTCCCAGCCGTCACCGGCCGGAAGTTCGGGGGACAGCCTACCTGGTCCGGCCGCCCGCGTGCACACCGGATCGCGCACACCCCCTGCGCGCCCGCGCGGTATATCCCGCGTCGCGCCCGGGCGGATTGTGTCGGCGAGCCGCCCAGGCCCGGCGTGTACGCTTCCTCTCGGCACCACGGGGTGTGGCGCAGTTTGGTAGCGCGTCCGCTTTGGGAGCGGAAGGCCGTCGGTTCGAATCCGGTCACCCCGACAGTGCGGCAGGGTCTCGTCCGTAGGGGCGGGGCCCTGTTCTGTCTCGGCGCTCCCGGACGGCGGTACGGTGGCGCCTGGCGTCCGCCTTTGGTGGTACCGGTAGGATGGGGCGCTGGCGGTAGTCCCTGTGGCGTCAACCCAGGTCAACCGCACGAGGGCGAGGAGTCAAGCTCACCGTCCACCCCACGGGAGATGCAGCTCCAACCGCCCATCGCCCGTCTCGTCCGACCCCCCTTCCGGCTCCGTCCGGACGACGGGGACGGGCGGAGACAACCTGACCGCAAGCCCCTAGGAGACCTAACCGTGAAGAGCGCCGTCGAGACTCTGAACCCGACCCGGGTTCGACTCACCGTCGAGGTGCCCTTCGAGGAGCTCAAGCCCAGCCTCGACGCGGCGTACAAGAAGATCAACCAGCAGGTCTCGGTCCCGGGCTTCCGCAAGGGCAAGATCCCGAACCGGGTCATCGACCAGCGCTTCGGCCGTGGCGCCGTGCTGGAGGAGGCCGTCAACGACGCCCTGCCGCGCTTCTACACGCAGGCCGTCGACGAGGGCAAGATCGAGGTCCTCGGACAGCCCGACATCACCAACATCGAGGGTGTCGAGAAGATCGCCGATGGCGGCGACCTGAAGTTCACCGCCGAGGTGGACGTTCGTCCCGAGGTCACCCTGCCGGAGTTCTCCTCCATCGAGGTGACCGTCGACCCGATCGCCGTCTCCGACGAGGACATCGAGAAGTCGCTGGAGCAGCTGCGCGAGCGCTTCTCCTCGGTCAAGGACGTCGAGCGCGCCGCCGCCGCCGGTGACATCGTGGTCGTCGACCTGGTGGCCAAGGTCGACGGCGAGGTGCCGGAGGACGGCACCGCCAACGGCGTCAGCTACGAGATCGGCTCGGGCCGTCTGATCGACGGCATCGACGAGGCCGTCATCGGCCTGTCGGCCGGCGAGGAGAAGACCTTCGAGACCGAGCTCAAGGGTGGCACCCAGGCGGGCAAGACCTCCGAGGTCTCCGTCACCGTCACCGCCGTCCAGGAGAAGGAGCTGCCCGAGCTGGACGACGAGTTCGCCCAGCTGGCCAGCGAGTTCGACACCCTGGAGGACCTGCGCGCCGACTCCCGCAAGCGCCTGGAGCGCATGAAGGAGTACGACCAGGCCACCCAGGCCCAGGAGAAGGTCCTGGACGCGCTGCTCGCGCTGGTTGAGATCGAGTACCCCGAGAAGCTTCTCAAGGACGAGGTCGAGACCCGCAAGCACAACGTGGAGCACCACCAGCTCCAGCCGATGGGCCTCACCATCGACGCGTACCTGGAGACCCAGGGCAAGACCCGCGAGGAGTGGGACGCGGAGATCGAGGAGCAGGCGAAGAAGGGCATCAAGACCCAGTTCGTCCTGGACCAGATCGTCGCCAACGAGGAGCTGGGTGTTAACCAGGAGGAGCTCACCGAGCACCTCATCCGCCGCGCCGCCGGCTCGGGCCTGACCCCGGACCAGTTCGCGCAGCAGGTCGTCCAGGGCGGCCAGGTTCCGCTGCTGGTCGGCGAGGTCGCCCGCGGCAAGGCGCTGGCCACCGTGGTCGAGGCCGCCAAGGTCGTCGACACCGAGGGCAACGAGGTCAACTTCGACGACGAGGACGAGACGGCCGAGACCGTCGAGGCCGCCGCCGAGGAGACCGCCACCGAGGAGAAGACCGAGGCCTGAGCGCCCCGGTAGCCCCTTCCGGCCGCAGCGGGCCCGGACGCCGTACGGTGTCCGGGCC
>NZ_JBHVEU010000738.1:0-2118 GCF_042802075.1 Kitasatospora sp. NPDC057518 | reverse complement strand
CGGCCAACGCGGCCAGCACGGCCGCGACCCGTGCCCAGAACCTCGCCACCGCGGCCGCCGCCGCGGCGGGCGAGGCCAAGGATCTGGCCAACCGGACCGCCGACCACGCGGAGAAGGCCGCCGCGGCAGCCGACGCCGCGGCAGCCGCCGCGGGCCAGGCCCAGGACTGGGCGAAGATCGCGGGGCAGCACGCGGACGCCGCCGCTGTCGCCGCCGAGACCGCAGCCTCGGCGGTGGCGAAGGCCCAGACGCTCGAGAAGCTGGCCCGTGACGCCGAGGCCGTGCAGCTGGAGTCGGACAAGCAGCTCGGTGTCACCCAGGCCGACCTGCTGCTGAAGGACGATCAGGCCACCCAGGCGGACTTCAACCAGCAGCAGACCGAGGCCGCCTCGCAGGACGCCGCGACGAAGGACCTGGTCAAGCAGGCCGCGGCGACCGGAACCGCCACGGCGACGGCCGCCCAGGCCGGCCGCAAGGCCGCGGTCAACCTGCTGAAGTCCACCGGCTCCTGGACCCGGGCGTCGGCGCAGGCCGCGCTCTCCGGCACCGACGAGGCCGTGGTCTCCTGGGCCAAGTCGGACTACCAGCGCAGCCTTCAGCTCGACGACCGGGAGAAGATCCTGGCCGTCACGAGCATCGCGAACGCCAAGCTGGCGACCGAGGCGCAGAAGACGCTGGAGAGCACCGACCCGACCGCGGTCGAGAAGTTCCTCAGCGGTGGGGCGCTCCAGGCCCAGGCCGAGGACCTGCGGGTGCGGACCGTCTCCCTGGTCTCGGACGGCGGCAAGGCCGTCCAGCGGGACGGCGGCGCCGCACTGGCCGACGGCCGGGTGTCGGTCCTGGCCGCCTTCCTGTCCAACGGCTACGCCAAGGCCCTGGCCGAGGACGACCGGGTGGCCGTGGTGGTCGCCACGGACGGCGGCGGGCCCAACGTGAAGGCCGCGGGCGCGGTCGCCCTGGCCGGACCGGCCTGGATGCAGCACGAGTTCGTCCGCAAGACCCAGTTCACGGCGGCGCAGAAGGACGCGGACACCGACGCGCACGTGTCGTCCGTGCTGAGCATGATCGCCAACGCCGCGAAGGACGCGGCCACCGCGAGCGAGAGCGCCCAGCGGGCGTACCAGATCGCCGCGGACGCGCGCCACGCGTCGGATGAGGCCGCTCACTGGGCGAGCCTGGCAGGGCAGTCGGCCCAGCAGGCGAAGGGGTACGCGGACGACGCCAAGGCCAAGTCCGCCGCCGCCGACGCCTCCGCGGCAGCCGCCGCCGCTTCGGCGCAGAAGGCCAAGAGTGCGGCGGCGACCGCGCAGACGGCCAACCGGCAGGCCAACTACTCGGCCACCCAGGCGACCACCTCCGCGAACCAGGCCGTGAACTCGGCGGCGAGCGCGAGGGCCTCGGCGGCGCAGGCCGCGGCCAGCGCGAGCGCGGCGGGCAAGGACGCCGCCACGGCGTCGCAGGCCGCGAGCGACGCCCACGCCATCGCCGCGCAGAAGCGGGCGCAGGAGCAGGCCGCCGCTGCCGCCGCCGCGGCGGCCCAGGCGAAGGCCAACGAGGCCAACCACGTCGACCCGGTGAACACGCCGGCCAACGACAAGGTGACCACTCCGGCTCCGGCTCCCGAGAAGCCCGCTCCGGGCTCTCCGCCGAAGGACGACAAGCAGCTGTTCAAGGACTACGGAGACTTCCTGGGCAGTGTCAGCACCTGGAGCGGGTTCGTCGCGGCCGGCCTGATGCTCATTCCGGGTGGCCAGCCCTTCGCGGCCGCCGTCGGCACGTTCTCGCTGGTGACGGGTGTGGCTTCGGCCCTGTACACCGGGATCGGCTACGGCTTCAGCAGCGACAAGTTCATCGGCTCGGTGGCATCCGTCGGCCTCTCCCTGATCGGTGGCCGAGTCGTCGGCGCGATCGAGAAGGGCGCGGCGGAAGCGGCCAAGTTCGGCGTGAAGGTGACCGAGAAGGTCGGCGAGAGGCTGGTGAAGGCCGGACACAGTGCCGTCTCGTCCGTCGTCAGCTGGTTCTCGAGCGACGACTGATCAGGTGATCGCTAGGCAGTGAGTGATCGGCCGTGTTCGAATGGCCGTGACAGAACAGTGGCTGTGGAGCCCGCGTCCGACG
>NZ_JBHVEU010000737.1:0-2127 GCF_042802075.1 Kitasatospora sp. NPDC057518 | reverse complement strand
GGGTCATCAGTCGTCGTTCTGGTCGAAGTCGACGCTGATCACGGTCTGGCCGTCGCTCTCGGTCTGGCACCCCGACCCTTCCATGGTCGGCATGTCCAGGGCCACGCGACCGTCGATCAGGGACAGCTGCGTGTGCGGGTCGACGGTGACGGGGGGCAGCGGCATGACGGTCACGGGGTTGGTGACGGCGTCGAGCCCGAACGGTCGGGTGGCGAGCGGGCCGGACGGCTCGGTGTCGATGCCCATGTTCAGGGTGGGCAGTCGGTCGGTCAGGACGGACATGGTGGCGCTCCCTCGTTCTCGTTCGGACCGGTCCTCCCAGGGGGCGAGGATCGGTGGTGGTGCCGACGGCCGCACACGGGACGCCTGTCCGTGGACCGGGCTCCCCTGCGGACAACACCCGCACTGCTCTGAGTGACGCAACGAAATCGTACGGTGACGGCTCGTGGGTGAGGGGGACACCCTGTCCCCCTCACCCACCGTGTACCGGCGTTCACCCGCAGCGGAGCCTGGTGCCCCAACTGCCCGCCGCCCTACCGTGGAACGGCTGTCGCCACCGGGTGTTCGTCCGGTTGAGGCACTTTCCCGATGGCAGCGCCCAGCCGAGGAGATGCACATGTCCGATCTGCCCGAGGAGCTCACCCCCGGTGAGCGCATCCGCATCATGCGCGAGCGTCGCGGGATGACGCGCCCCGTGCTCGCCGGCCTGGTCGGCCGCAGCACTGATTGGCTCAAGAAGATCGAGAACGGAGAACGCGCGATCAGCAGTCACGCGATACTGCTCAAACTTGCGTTCGCACTCGACGTGACCGATCTGTCAGTGCTGACCGGACCGGCCGGGGCCGCGCAGCCGGTCAGCACCGGCCGGCTGTTCCACCCCGCGTCGACCGCCATCTGGTCGACCCTCCTCGAACGCGGAACCCGGCCGCCGGCACCGGTCCCGGCGGGGATGACGGCCGCGACCTACGCCGCCGATGTCGATGCCGGGTGGCGCCTGTGGCACCAGGCGGCGAACAACCGGACCGCCGTCGGGAACATCGCCCCGGACCTGATCCGGCACGGGGAGGCGCTGGCCCGCTCGGCCGGCGGCGACGACCGCCGCACCGCACTGGTGGGGCTCGCCTCCGCGTACCGGCTCGCGCAGCAGGTGATTGCGTACATCGGCCCGGCAGAGGCCGTGTGGATGCTCGGCGACCGTGCCATGGCAGCCGCCGCCGACGCCGACGACCCGGCCGCCATGGGCGCCGCCGCATGGAACCTCGCGAACACCATGCGCGCCGTCGGTGAGCACGAAGGCGCCATGCTGATGGTGACCACGGCAGCCGACCGGCTGCGCCCGCACCTCGCCGACGGACCGCAGCACTGGCGGGGCCTGTACGGGGCGCTGCACCTGCACGCGGCGATCACCGAGGCGCGGGACGGCCGGGACGGGATGGCGTGGAACCATTGGGACACGGCCGACCAGGTCGCGAAGTCACTGCCGGCCGGGTACACCGAGCTGTCGACGGTGTTCGGGCGGGCGAACGTCGACCTGCACGCGGTCAGCGTCTCCACCGAGCTGCGGAGCTCAGGCAAGGCACTGTCGCTGGCGGACGAGATCGACCCTGACTCGATCCCGTCGACGGAGCGCCGAACCAGGCTGTGGGTGGATGCGGCCCGGTCGCACATGCATCGGGGCGACCGGACCGCCGCGCTGCACGTGATGGGGATCGCGCTGCGGATCAGCCCGGAGACGGTCCGGTTCACACCCCAGGCTCGTTCGGTCGCGGCCGAGTTGTGGCGGAAGTCTCCGCGCGCGATGCGAGCGGAGACGTTGGAGCTCGCCGAGGCGGTGGGGATCACGACCGGCGTGTGACCCGAGGCGCAGCCCCGGCCCCGAAAAATGACAACCGACCACATGGCGCGGGGAGATCGGATGCCCGCCGGAAGAGACCTGGAACATCCGGTTCGACGAGCCGACTTGAGCAAGGGGATCCAGTCGCGATGATCGAGGCGAACACGCGACGAGGCCACAGGCGTCGGACCTGCGGCGAGCCGGTCGTGCGCACCGGGGCGCCGGAGGAGGCCGTCGCCCTTTCGGAGGGCCTCGGCCCGACGACCTGAGGCGACGGACGCGGAGGACCGCGA
>NZ_JBHVEU010000736.1:0-2138 GCF_042802075.1 Kitasatospora sp. NPDC057518 | reverse complement strand
GGAATCCACGCTGACCAGCGACAGGTCCGCTGTCCCCTCGCGAGCGGCCTGGGCGATCAGGCCTTCATGGCGCCGGGAGGCGTTACGGCAGTGGCTATCGTGGGATAACACATCGCGACTCATGATGGAGTATCGGGGCTTATTTCCACAGTTCGAACGACAGAAGCTGCGGACCCAGACGGGCGTCGCTAGCGACGTTTTAAAGCTGGCGACGACGCGGCCATGGAATTCTGCCTGCCCCCTTAGAGGGTTCTCATTGTGCGCTTCTTGAAGATGCCTTGACTTCAGACTATTCGCGAGAACCGCGGCGAGGGACCCCGAGGCGGAACCCAGAAGCCTAAAATTCGCGGCTCACCCTTCGATTTCACCTGCTTCGAATTCCTCTGCTTGACCCGGGGCATCGACACTCTCAGCAAGGGGATAGGCTATCCGCACATCGGCCAATAGTGGCCATTCATTGTATTCGTTCGAAGAAATCTCACCCTTGGCAATCAGCTTCAGCGCCAGTAGGTGCGCTGCTTCATTCTGATCCAAGAGGGCATGGCGGGCAAGTTCAAACTCTGACTTGAGTGAAGATGTATCCCAGGATTCCACATCCCCCCTGATGACTGCAAGCCCCTCGGAGTTCTTTCGCGCTATCCAGTAATTCACCTTCATCATGGTGCGCTTGTGATCATCGTCGAGCGTCATGGAGAGCCGCCCCGACAAGCGCGCGGCCACCTTCCATCTCCTCTCCTGCAGAGCCGAATATGCGATCGCCATGAATTCTGCTTGAATTGCCCGCGTGATTGATGGTGACCTGACTAGGGAATCGGCGATTGCGCTAGAAAGAAGCACTCCGAGCGTAAGGATCTGATCCAGTGCCGCGAGCAGGTAGCCCTCACTGACGGTCAGGCGACCCCCAAGGCCGGGGGAGGTGTCAGTTGTCGGGACTTTTGCTAGATACTGCCTTGAAACAATGCCACCATTGTGCACTATCACGTGGCGCCGCTGGAATATTTCGCGGATCAGGCTTTCCGTTAGGGCGATGTCACTGAACTTTATCTTAAGCTTCTTGTCCAGCCACTCCATCCAATCATCAAAGCCCCTCCACATCAACTGCTCAACCTGCCGGTCCGCGTGAAAGTCTCGCAGCTCTTCCAGGCTTCCGAACCTCTGAATATCCTCCCAGGAGAATTGCTGATCCTTACTAGCGAGCGCCTGGGGGCGCAATGTGTAGTACACTCCAACCATCCTCGAAAAGAGGACCTCAAAATCACCGACGGCGGTTGTTAGAAGCGAAGACCTGAGTACGTCGACGCGCGTCTTCTTTCGGTAGACACTCAGCATCTTTCCGAGATTCTCCTTGACGTCGAATCCCCCGGACTCCAGACTCTTGAATTGATCATCGAGCCGCGCAACCAACTCCCCAGATCGCATGTTAAATTCAGGGTTTGGATCACCTCCAGGGCCACGCAGATCCCCCTTAGACTCATATTCTCGAATCAGACTCTTGCTACTTTCGAAAAAATCCGCAAGGGCGCCTGCAGCATCCCGCGCTTTATCGATATCATTTTCACTGGACGATATCGCGGTTATCGATATTTCGATTTCTTCGGAATCCAGAGACTTTCCATGCCGTGTTGCAAACTCGGAAAGATCTCTGACTGCGTCAAGCGCGTCTCTGAAACGCCGAAGGGCGCCTCGAAATGCCTGCAGTGCTTCCAGCTCACGCTGGTACGCCGTGTCATTCATGGACGTACCCTAGGCCCCTGATGCCCCGTCGGGAAGGTGAAGCGGCAGACCTGCTGTGGGGTTCGCAGAATGTCCCGTAGTCGGTCAAACTGTCAATCGGCCAGGAGTGGCGCCTATGTTGGTCAGCAAGTGAGGCTCGGATGGAGGGTCCGGTCCAAGGCGGCTCTCCTGGCGTGTTGAGCACCAGACCGCTGGTGGGCCGTGCGAGGCGTACCAGGGGTGACCACTGTTGCGACGGCAACCAGGCTGGCCAGCGAGGCTGGCTTGTGCCCAGTCACTGACCAGCCCAGGGCTAGATCAGAACTTGGACACTAGGGCCTGTGTGATGTTGTGATCAGTTGGGTGGTCGCACGAGGTCGTCTATCCAGATCATTGAGGCGCGGAGGTGGAGGCCTGCGAGGTAG
>NZ_JBHVEU010000735.1:0-2152 GCF_042802075.1 Kitasatospora sp. NPDC057518 | reverse complement strand
CTTCCGCGTCCACCAGGCCCTACGCGTTCACCGGGCCCTACGCGTCCACCGGCTCAGTCGGCGCCCTGGATCAGCCCGTGCTCCTCCAGGTAGTCCAGCTGGGCCCGCACCGACAGCTCGGCGGCCAGCCAGAGCGCCCGGTCCACGTCGGCGTAGACCCGGGCCACCACCTCGGAGGCGCTCCGGCAGCCCGCCTCGACCGCGGTCTCCACCTGGGCGAGCCGCGACGCCCGGTGGGCCAGGTAGTAGTCGACGGCGCCGAGCGCGTCCGCGAGCACCGGGCCGTGGCCCGGCAGCACGGTCCGCACGCCGTGCCGGGAGGCCATGGTGTGCAGGTGGCGCAGCGAGTCCAGGTAGTCGCCGAGCCGGCCGTCGGGGTGCGCGACCATCGTGGTGCCGCGGCCGAGCACGGTGTCGCCGGTGAGCACCGCGCCGTCGGCCGGCAGGTGGAAGGTCAGCGAGTCCGAGGTGTGCCCCGGGGTGGCCACCACCCGCAGGTCCAGGCCGCCGACGTCGAGGCGCTGGCCGCCGACCAGGCCCTCCGAGCCCAGCCGGTGCGCCGGGTCCAGGGCCCGTACCTCGCTCCCGGTCAGCTCGGCGAAGCGGGCCGCGCCCTCGGAGTGGTCGGCGTGGCCGTGGGTGAGCAGGGTCAGCGCGATCCGCTTGCCCCGTTCCTCCGCGAGGTCGACCACCCGGCGCAGGTGCCCCTCGTGCAGCGGGCCCGGGTCGATCACCACCGCGAGGTCCGAGCCCGGCTCGGAGAGCAGCCAGGTGTTGGTGCCGTCCAGCGTCATCGGCGACGGGTTCGGCGCCAGCACGCACAGCGCCCGAGGGGTGGCCTCGCCGCCGACGGCGGCGGCGGGGTCGCCCGGCAGGAGTCCGCTCACCGACCGCCTCCGACGTGCCGGTGCAGGGCCCGCAACGGCAGCGCCCGGACGAGGGCGCGCTGCGCCACCTCGACGAACGGGACCTGGCTGTCGCAGGCGAGGTCACGGGGGTTCAGGCGGCGGGCGGGCAGCTCGGGTGCCGTCCGGCGAGCCACGTCGTCGTGGGTCATCGGGCGTCGGTCCTTTCTCTGCGTCGGTACGGCAAGGTCGGGTCGTGCCGGTCGTGCGGGTCGTGCAGGTCGTGCAGGTCGTGCGGAGCGCGCCGGCCGTACGGCTCGTACGACCGGTCCCCGTCGGTGGAACGCTCAGGACCCCTCGGGGAACTCCCCGTCGATGGTCAGTTCCTCGTAGCCGGGCCAGCGGACCGTCAGCCGGTCGCCGCGGACCTCGGCCTGGCCCAGGACCGGCGCCAGCGGGCGGTCGGCGGCCGCGGCCAGGGCCTCGGCGGCGGTCCGTACCGACGACAGCTCGCGCAGCACCGTCACGGTCGGCGGCAGCATGCCGTAGCGGCCCTCCCGGTGGCCCCGCACCGCCTCGGCCGGGGTCAGCCAGGCGACCCGGTCGGCCTCGCCGACCTCCAGGGCCGCGCGCTGGCCGGCCGGCAGCGCGGCGACGAAGAACCAGGTGTCGTAGCGCCGTTCCTCGAACTCCGGGGTGATCCAGCGGGCCCAGCCGCCCAGCAGGTCGCTGCGCAGCACCAGCCCGTGGTCGCGGAGGAACTCGGCGAAGGACAGCTCGTGGGCCTCCAGCGCGGCCCGCTCGGCGGACCAGTCGCGCGGCGCGGCGACGCTGTCGGCGTCCGGGCCGGCCAGCAGCACGCCGGCCTCCTCGAAGGTCTCGCGGACGGCCGCGCAGACCACCGCCCGCGCCGTCCGGGCGTCCACCCCGAGCCGCCGGGCCCACTCCTCGGGCGACGGACCGGCCCAGCCCGGCTCGACCTCGGCGTCCCGCGGGTCCACCCCGCCGCCCGGGTAGGCGTACATCCCGGCCGCGAAGGCCATCGAGGTGCGCCTGCGCAGCAGGTAGGCCTCCGGCCCCTCGGTGGCGTCGCGCAGCAGCACGACGGTCGCGGCGGCCCTGGGCACCGGCGGGGTCACCGCGCCGGATTCGACCGCCCGGATCCGGGCGGGCCAGCCGGGCGGCATCGGCAGCGTCGTCGCTCGATGGTCCATGCCCGGATGCTAGGGCGTGCCCGACGATTCCCGCCAGGCTCACGAGTGGATCGGGCCCACCCGGGCACCGCGGAGGCGGGGGCGGACGAGCCC
>NZ_JBHVEU010000734.1:0-2153 GCF_042802075.1 Kitasatospora sp. NPDC057518 | reverse complement strand
CCCGAGGCGTCTCGGGGTCCGGCTCCGGGATCCCTCGGGGGCGGGACCCCCTCCCCAGGCGGACGATCCGGCCCGGCCGATCCGGCAAGGTGTCAGGTGAGCACCAGCCGACCGGAGTTGCCCACTCCGCCGACCCCGGACCAGGGAGGACGGCATGACCGCCGACCCGACCGCCCCCGCCCGCCGCCGGACCGCCCTGCGCGTCGCCGTCGCCGCCGCCGTGGGCGCGGGACTGCTCACCACCCTCGCCCCGACCGCCGTCGCCGGGCCCGCCGGCTTGCCGCCGGCCCCGGGCTGCCACGGCGCCGTGCACCTCTCGGTCACCGGCGGCACGCCCGGCGATGGCACGGGCACCGGCGGCGCCGCCGAACGGCGCGGCGACTGGACGGCCGCTGACGCCGCCCTCGCCGGGATGACCGACCCCGGCTACTCGACCTCCGCCCTCGCCGCCGTCCGCGAGAACGGCCGGCTGGTCTGGCGCAACGCCACCGGCGTCGCCGAACTCGGCACCGGCGAACCCGCCGACCCGGCGGGCGCGTTCCGGATCGGCAGCGCCACCAAGACCTTCGTCGCCACCACCCTGCTCCAACTCGTCGGCGAGCACCGGCTGGACCTCGACGACCGCCTGGAGTGCCTGCTGCCGGGCATCGTCCCGAACAGCACCGCGATCACCGTCCGGCAACTGCTCGACCACACCAGCGGCGTCGCCGACTACACCCGGGACCGGGCCTTCGAGGTCGACCGGGACTGGCTGGCCGACCGCCGCTACAAGTCCTACCGGCTGCGGGACCTGGTGGACCTCGCGAACACCTACCCGCCGGACTTCGCCCCCGGCGAGGGATGGCAGTACTCCAACACCAACTACATCCTGGTCGGGATGATCATCGAGAAGCTCACCGGCCACAGCTGGAACGACGAGGTCACCCGCCGGATCATCCGCCCGCTGCGGCTCACCGGCACCTGGATGCCCGGCGACCTCCCGTTCATCCCCGGCCCGCACGCCCACGGCTACGTCAGGACGGACACCGGTCCGGCCGACGTCACCGTGCTCAACCCGTCCATGGCCGGCTCGGCCGGCGGCGGCATCTCCACCACCACCGACCTGACCGCCTTCCTCGACGCCCTGCTCGGCGGCCGCCTGCTGCGCCCGGCCGAACTCGCCGCGATGAAGCGGACCACCGACCACGGCGAGGGCCGGACGTACGGCCTCGGCCTCCAGCGCCTGGACACCCCCTGCGGCCCGTTCTGGGGCCACGCCGGCGGCATCCCCGGCTACAGCACGATGATGCTCGCCGCCCCGGACGGCAGCCGCTCGTTCGCCGCCGACACCACCTTCTACGACGCCCCGGACCCGGACGCCGCCAACACCGCCTGGCGCAAGGTGACCACGACCGCCCTGTGCGGCGCCCAGGCGGCGGCCGCGGCACCCGACCTCGCCCGCATGGCACCGTGACCGACCCCCTACGCTGACCGGCGACAGAACCGCCGACCGTCACAGGAGGACGACCCATGGCAGAGCCGCTGATCGCCGCAGTCGGGGGCCGGGTGCCCGCCGTCGACCCGGGCGCCTTCGTGGCGCCGAACGCCGTCGTGGTCGGGGACGTGACCGTCGCCGCCGGCGCGAGCGTCTGGTACGGCGCGGTGCTGCGCGGCGACGCCGAGTCGATCAGCGTCGGCGCGGGCAGCAACATCCAGGACAACTGCACCCTGCACGCCGACCCCGGCTTCCCGCTGGTGGTCGGCGAGCGGATCTCGGTCGGCCACAACGCCGTGCTGCACGGCTGCACGGTCGAGGACGACGTCCTGGTGGGCATGAACGCCACCGTGCTCAACGGTGCCCGGATCGGCACCGGCTCGCTGGTCGCGGCCGGCGCGGTGGTGCCGCAGGGCATGGTCGTCCCGCCCGGCTCGCTGGTCGCCGGCGTCCCGGCCAAGGTCCGCCGCGAGCTGACCGAGGACGAGAAGACCGGCATCAAGGCCAACGGCGCCGGCTACCAGCTGCTCGCCGACGCCCACCGCGAGATCTAGCGGCTTCCCGGCTAGGCCGTGGTCATCGCTGCCGCGGCCGCCGGTTCCGTCGCCACCGGGGCGGGCCGGCGGCGGTCGGCCGCCCAGGCGAGCACCGCGACCACCGCGCCCGCGGCCGCGAGGAC
>NZ_JBHVEU010000733.1:0-2175 GCF_042802075.1 Kitasatospora sp. NPDC057518 | reverse complement strand
CCCCCGGGAGGTCCTCTCCCGGGGGCGCCTTCGTGTTCCGCCGCCTACTGGGGCAGCCGGTAGACGCCCTGCTCGACCGGCTCGACCAGGCCGTCCGCCACCAGGCCGTCCAGCGCCCGGGCCCGCTGCACCGAGTCCGGCCAGACCGCGTCCAGCCGGGCCTGCGGCACCGTCCCGTGCGCCTCGCGCAGCACCGCGAGCAGCTTGCCGCGCACCTGGCGGTCCGTCCCCTCGTAGGACTGGCCGCGCCGGGCCGGGCCCTCGTACGGCGGGCGGCCGGCCCGCTGCCAGGCGCAGGTGGTGAACAGCGGGCAGTCCCCGCACTCCGGGCCGCGGGCGGTGCAGACCAGCGCGCCCAGCTCCATCACGCCGACCGCCCAGGTGGCGGCCGTCTCGGCGTCGTCCGGCAGCAGCGCGGTGGCGGTGCGGCGCTCGGCGGCGGTGGTGGCCTGGGCCGGGTACTCGACGCCGGTCACCGCGCGGGCGAAGACCCGGCGGACGTTGGTGTCCAGCACCACGTGCCGCTGGCGGAAGGCGAAGGAGGCGACGGCGGCGGCGGTGTACTCCCCCACCCCGGGCAGCGAGAGCAGGGTGGCGTGGTCGTCCGGGACCTCGCCGTCGTGCTGCTCGGTGATCGCCACCGCGGCCGCGTGCAAGCGCAGCGCCCGGCGCGGGTAGCCCAGCCGGCCCCACATCCGGACCGCCTCGCCGGGCGCGTCGGCGGCGAGGTCGGCCGGGGTCGGCCAGCGGGTGAGCCAGGCCTCCCAGGCGGGCAGCACGCGCTTGACCGGGGTCTGCTGGAGCATGAACTCGCTCACCATGACCGCCCAGGGCGTGGCGTCGGGGGTCCGCCAGGGCAGGTCCCGCTTGCTCGCCTCGTACCAGTCCAGGACGGTCGAGTGGAACAGCGGCAGGGGCATCGGCGGCCGGGCGGCGTCGGCGGCGGTGGCAGGGGCGGTGATGGCAGTCATGGCCCTTCGATCCTCCCATGCCCGCCGACCGGGCCGAAGTGGATCAGTCTGCTCCGGACCGACCGGGGGACCGACCGGAAATCGTCCGATTGGGGCTCGCTCGAACGGATCAAATGGCGGATCATGTGAAGGAAGGGGCGACTGTGCGGTGTTGGTGAGTCAATCGCCACACACAGTCTCGTAGAGTTTGGTCGTGCCTTCTCTGCGTCAACCCGTCGGACCACTGCCGGCCTCGATCTACTGGCGTCGGCGCGTCATCGTGCTCGTCGCCGTCGCGGCGGTCGTCGCCCTGATCGCCTGGCTGATGATCGATCAGGGCGGGGGCGGTGACGGCGGCTCACCGGGCAACGCCGCACAGGCCGTTCCCTCCCAGTCCCAGAACCAGACACCGGCTCAGGCGATCACGCCCGGCGCCTCACCGAGCGGCCCCGCGGCGCGCCCGGGCGGCGGCTCCGGGGGCGGACCGGTGGCGGGCGGTGGCGGCACCGAGGTCAACCTCAGCGGCGGCACCGGCGCCGGCGGGGCCAACCCGGCCCCCGGGGGCGGCGCCGCGCCGGCGACCGGCGGCGGCACCGGTGGCGGCACGGGCGGCTCCGGCGGTACGGGCGGCGGCGCTCCGCCGGTGAACACCCCCGAGGTCATGGCGCTGCCGGTCTGCGCCTCCTCGCAGGTGGCGCTGGAGCTGGCCGGCACCCAGAACTCGTACCAGCCCAAGGACAAGCCCCGCCTGGCGCTGACGGTCAAGAACTCCTCCGGCACCAACTGCCGGGTGGACCTGGGCCGCACCGCCTCCGTGATCACGGTGAGCGGCAGCAACAACGACCGGGTCTGGTCCTCCGGCGACTGCCCGACCGACAAGGGCAGCATCTGGGTGCAGCTCGGCGCGAACGGCAACCAGACCGAGACCTTCACCTGGGACCGCAGCCGCAGCAAGCCGCAGTGCGCGACCGCCGACCAGACGCCGCCGCCGAGCGGCACCTACGTGGTGCTCGCGGAGCTCACCGGGCTCTCCGGGGACAAGGTCTCGGCGCGGGCCTCGATCCGGCTGGACGGCTGAGAACCGGTCACCTTCCCTCGGAGCCCCCGGCCGTCGCTCGGCCGGGGGCTCCGCCGTGTCCGGGGTGCCGGGCGGGGCGGACGGCGGACGCGGGCGGGGTGCGCGGGGCGGACGGGGTGCGGTGCGGACGCGCGACGGCCCCCGGGG
>NZ_JBHVEU010000732.1:0-2191 GCF_042802075.1 Kitasatospora sp. NPDC057518 | reverse complement strand
GGCCTTCTCCAGTGTTCACGGAGAAGGCGGCGCGATCACAGGGCGCGTACCGCGCGAATCAGTGCGCCGCTACAGGCTCCGGCGCGTTCTTCAGCTCGTCGTCGCCGGCTTCGGCGCTGTAGTCGGACGGCCTGGTCTCGTCCGGGCCGTCCGGCGCCTTGACCGCCCGCAGCACCAGGGTGAGCGCCACCGCGACGACCAGGTTGAGGGCGAAGGCGGTGACGCCGATGTAGCCGATCTCGCCGATGCCGGGGATCTCGGCCGCGTTGCCGCCGAAGTGCTTGGTGGCCGGGCTGGCGATCCCGTACGCCTTCCAGGTGCCGTACACCATGCCGGCCGCCCAGCCGGCGAACAGCGCCCAGTGGTGGAACCAGCGGGTGAACAGGCCGCCGACGATCGCCACGAAGGTCTGCAGGATCCACAGGCCGCCCAGCAGCTGGAGGTTGATCGCGGCCTGCTTGTCCATGCCGAGCACGAAGACCAGCGCGCCGACCTTCACCAGCAGCGAGACCAGCTTGGCGATCCGGGTCTCGTCGGCGGGGGTGGCGGCGGGCTTGAGCCACTCCTTGTAGACGTTGCGGGTGAACAGGTTGGCCGCAGCGATGGACATGATGGCGGCCGGCACCAGCGCGCCGATGCCGATCGCGGCGAAGGCCACGCCGGTGAACCAGTCCGGGAACATGTCCGCGAACAGCTGGGGCACCGACAGCTGGGCGTTGTAGCCCTTGACGCCCTTGCCGACGCCCGCCGCGAGCGCCATGAAGCCGAGCAGCGCCAGCAGGCCCAGCATCAGCGAGTAGGCCGGCATGATCGCCATGTTGCGGCGCACGGTCTTGCGGGACTTGGAGGCCAGCACACCGGTCACCGAGTGGGGGTACATGAACAGCGCCATCGCCGAGCCGAGGGCGAGCGTGGCGTACGTCCACTGCTTGTTCTCGGGGATGGTCAGCGAGCCGCCCTTGACCTCCTTGAAGTGCTGCGCGGCCGAGTCGAAGATGTGCCCGTAGCCGCCGAGCCGGATCGGGATGTAGATCACCGCGACGATGATCACGATGTAGACCAGGGCGTCCTTGACGAAGGCGATCAGCGCCGGGGCCCGCAGGCCGGAGGAGTACGTGTAGGCGGCCAGCACGCCGAAGGCGATGAACAGCGGCAGGTCCTTGACGAACCAGTTGGCGTTCTCCCCGCCGCCGACCCCCAGCACGTCCAGCACGGCCTGGATGCCGACGAGCTGCAGGGCGATGTACGGCATGGTGGCCAGGATGCCGGTGAGCGCGACCACCAGCGACAGCGGCCGCGAGCCGTACCGGCCGCGCACGAAGTCGGCCGGGGTCACGTAGCCGTGCACCCGGGAGACCGACCAGAGCCGGGGCAGGAAGAGGAAGACCAGCGGGTAGGCGATGATCGTGTACGGCACCGCGAAGAAGCCCGCCGCGCCGGTCGCGTACACCGCGGCCGGGACGGCGACGAAGGTGTAGGCGGTGTAGAGGTCGCCGCCGAGCAGGAACCAGGTCACCCAGGTCCCGAAGCTGCGGCCGCCCAGGCCCCACTCGTCCAGGTGCGCGGCGTTGTCCGCGCGGCGCCAGCGCGAGGCGAGGAAGCCCATCACGGTGACGAGGGCGAAGAACAGCACGAAGACCACGAGGGCCGGCACGTTGACGTCCTTCATCGCGCACCGCCCTTCCGGGCCGCCTTGCGGGCCTTCTCGTCCCGGGTGATCAGCAGGTAGGCGGCGACCGTGAACACGGCCGACACCGGCACCCAGAGCAGCTGGTACCAGTAGAAGAACGGCACCCCGGCCACCGCCGGGTCGCTCTTGTCGTACGAGGACACCCAGAGCGTCGCGACGATCGGCACGAGCAGGGCGAGGCCGGCCAGCACCCGCTCGGGCGTCACGGCCGGGACGGGCCTCCCGGCTGGCTCGGGCATGACATCTTCGACGCTGGGGGGATCAGAGGGCATCTTCGGCTCCGCTCCGGAGGGGTTCCCCGTCGGCGCCGCAGCCCCTCGGCGCCGAGCGCCGCACGGGCCCGCCGAGCAGCACCATCGGTGATCGGCAGTCAGGTCAGTACGGCTGCGCAATCTAGAGCATGGGGTGATCCATGTCACCGGGATTGACCGAACTTCCCACCAGCCGGACGCAACCGGCCGGAGTCCGCCGCCGGGGGGCGCAAAAGCCACCACCGCCGGG
>NZ_JBHVEU010000731.1:0-2194 GCF_042802075.1 Kitasatospora sp. NPDC057518 | reverse complement strand
GCCCCCGCGGCCGGGGCGCCGCGCCCTACTTCCTGGAGCCCACCGTGCCGTTCACCCCGCTGTTCGCCGCCCTCGACATCGGCGGCACCAAGATCGCCGGGGCGCTGGTCGACGCCGACGGACGGCTGCGGCACCGGCTCCAGCTGCCCACCCCGGCCACCGAGCCCGGCGCGGCCGTGCTCGCCGTGGTGCACCAGGTGCTGGAGCGGCTCGCCGGGACGGCCGACTGGGCCGCCGTGACGGCCGTCGGGATCGGCAGCGCCGGCCCCGTCGACCTCGCGAACGGCACCGTCAGCCCGGTCAACATCCCCGGCTGGCGCGGCTTCCCGCTGGTCGCCGCGGTCGCCGCGCACCCGGCGGTGGCAGAGCGCACGCTGCCCGTCCACCTCGCCGGGGACGGCGTCGCGATGGCCGCCGCCGAGCACTGGCAGGGCGCGGCCCGGGGCGCCGACAACGCGCTCTGCCTGGTGGTGTCGACCGGCGTCGGCGCCGGACTGGTGCTCGACGGCGCGGTGCGCCCCGGCCCCAGCGGCAACGCCGGCCACCTCGGCCACATCACCGTCGACCTGGACGGCGAGCCCTGCCCGTGCGGCTCCCGCGGCTGCCTGGAGGGCCTCGCCAGCGGCACCGCGATCGCCCGCCGGGCGCTCGCCGAGGGCTGGCGGCCCGTGGACGGCGACCGGACGGCCCGCGCCGTCGCCGCCTCCGCCGCCGCGGGCGACCCGGTCGCGCTCGCCTCCTTCGACCGCGCCGCCCGGGCGCTGGCCGCCGGGATCGCCGCCACGGCCGCCCTGGTGGACCTCTCCCGGGTCGTCGTCGGCGGCGGCGTGGCCGAGTCCGGGGACGTGCTGTTCGCCCCGCTCGCCCGCCACCTGGACCGCTACGCCGCCCTCTCGTACATCCGCGGCCTGGACGTGCGCCGCGCCGAGCTCGGCACCGACGCCGGGCTGATCGGCGCGGCCGCGCTCTGCCGCTGAGCCTCCCCGGAGCCGCCCGCATGCCGCCGTTCGCCCTCCTGAAGAACCCCGTCCGCCGCTACGCCTGGGGCTCGCCCACCGCCATCCCCGCGCTCACCGGCGCCGCGCCCGACGGCACCCCGCAGGCCGAACTCTGGCTCGGCGCCCACCCGTCGGCGCCGTCCCTGCTGTGCGGGTCCGGCGACGAAGGCGACGGGGGCGGCCCGCGGCCGCTGGACCAGCTGATCGACGCCGACCCGGACGGCCTGCTCGGAGCGGACACCGTCCGGCGGTTCGGCCCGGCGCTGCCGTTCCTGTTCAAGGTGCTGGCCGCCGACCGGGCGCTCTCCCTCCAGGTCCACCCCACCCGCGCCCAGGCCGAGGCCGGGTACGCGGCGGAACAGGCCCGGGGCATCCCGCTGGACGCGCCGGAGCGGGTGTACAAGGACCGCGGGCACAAGCCCGAACTCCTCTGCGCGCTCGGCGACTTCGAGGCGCTGTGCGGCTTCCGCCCGGCCGCTGACACCGCCCGGCTGCTGGACGCGCTCGGCGTGCTCGCCCCCTGGGCCGCCGCCCTGCGCACCCGGCCCGCCGAGGCCGTGCTGCCCGAGCTGCTGCGCTCCGGCCTGAACGCCGACGGCTCCGAACTCGCCGCCGTCACCAGCGCCCTGCGCCGCACGGCGGCCGCCGGCGGGCCGTACGGCGCGAGCAGCGCCGCGTACGCCCGCCTCGCCGAGGAGTACCCCGGCGACCGGGGGCTGCTCGCCGCCCTGCTGCTCCACCACGTCCGGCTCACCGCCGGGCAGGCGCTGTACCTGGACGCCGGGGTGCCGCACGCCTACCTCCGGGGCGTGGGCGTGGAGTTGATGGCCAACTCGGACAACGTGCTGCGCTGCGGCCTCACCCCCAAGCACGTCGACGTGGACGGCCTGCTGGCGGTCACGGACTTCCGGCCCCGGGAGGTCGAGCCGCTCGCCCCGCGCCCGACCGGCGACGGCTTCGAGGAGGAGTACCCGTCGCCGGCCGAGGAGTTCAGGCTCTCCCGGCTGCGCCCCGGCGCCGCCGCCGTCCGGGTCGACCGCCCCGCCCCGCAGATCCTGCTCTGCGTCTCCGGGCGGGCCCTGCTGCGGGCCCCCGACGGCTCCGAACTCCCGCTTCCGGCGGGCGCGTCGGCCTACCTGCGCCCGGGCGCCGGGCCGGTCGCACTGACCGGCCCGGGCGCGGAGCTGTTCCGGGCC
>NZ_JBHVEU010000730.1:0-2198 GCF_042802075.1 Kitasatospora sp. NPDC057518 | reverse complement strand
GTGCCTCCCGTGACGGGGGCACCGGGCCGCAGGAGCCGTTCCGGGCTCAGCCGAGCAGCCGCTTCAGCCGCTCGCCCGCGGCGCCCAGCACCGTACGGGCCTCGGCCAGCGTGTCCGCGTTCACCCCGCCGTCCCGGGCCGCGTCGCGGACCTGGTCGCGGAAGCGGTCGAGCAGCCGCTCCAGCTCGCGGGCCGGGTCCCCGGCCGGGTCGGTGGCGGCCCACGGCGGCAGGTCGGCCGGGGTGTCGGACCCGTCCTTGTCCAGGTCGATCCTGGTCACGGTGACCCGCTCGGCGGGCTCGGCGGGCGGCTCCTCCGCGCCGTGGCCCCAGCGGGCCGCGTCGGCCAGGCCGGCCAGGCCCTTGGTCAGCTCGGACAGGCCCTCGGCCAGCCCGGTCGGCCAGTCGCCCTTCGCGGCGTGCTCGCGCACCTGCTGCTCGACCCGGCGCTTGATCCGCAGCGCCTCCTGCTGGGCCGCGGTGCGCGAGGCCTTGGCCTGCTCGCGCAGCCGTCGGGCCTCCGCCTCGGCGGCCTTCGCCTTGGCCTTGGCGGCCTTCTCCTGCTCCCGGGCGCGCTTGGCCTGCTCCTTGGCCTGCTGCTTGAACTGGGCGAACTCCTCCTTGGCGCGCTGCCAGGACTCGTTGTCGCCCCAGGGCCCGGCCCACGGGTCGCCGGGCTCGGTGCGCTCCGGCCCGGGCGCCTGCCGGGCGGCGTTCCACAGCTCCTCGCGCAGGTCCTTGGCGCTGTCCCGGACGTCCTCGCGGATCGCCCCGGCGAGCTGCGCCACGGAGTCCCGGATCTCCACCTCCAGCTCGTCCAACTCGACCTGCCGGGCTTCGAGTTCGGCGCGCCCGGCGTCGGTCAGCCGGTACACCTTGCGGCCGCCCTCGGTGCTGTGGGCGACCAGGCCCTCCTGCTCCAGCTTGGCCAGCCGCGGGTAGACCGTCCCGGCCGAGGGGGCGTACAGGCCCTGGAACCGCTCCTCCAGGAGCCGGATCACCTCGTAGCCGTGGCGCGGGGCCTCGTCCAGCAGCTTCAGCAGGTAGAGGCGGAGCCGGCCGTGGCCGAACACAGGGGTCATCTCAGGCCTCCTTGGTGAGGTTCGGGGTGCCCGGGCCGGCCGGGAGCTCCTTGACCACGACCGGGCCGTCCTCCTCCGCCTCGGGGCGGCGCAGCACGGTGACCGCGCCGGAGACGGTGGTGACGTGGAGGCTGCCGCGGCCCTCGCCGAGGCGGCCGGAGATCTTCTTGGCGCCCCAGGTGCTGCTCATCTGGAGCTCCTCGAAGGTGCTGGAGACGTCGCCGCTGGTGGAGCCGGCCTCGACGGTGGCGTCGGCCAGCGAGGGGATCCGGATCACGACGGCGCCGCTGACGGTGTTGACCTTGACGTCGGTCTCGCCGGCCACGTCGAGGTCCAGGGTGACGGCGCCGGTGACGGTGTTGGCCTGGACCCGGTCGGCGGTGCCGGCGATCACGGTGAGCTGCCCGGAGACGGTGTTGACCTTGAGCCGGCCGCCGACCGCGTGGGCGTCCACGTCGCCGGTGACGGTGCCGGCCTCGATCTGGCCGGTGACCCCGGCGAGGGTGGTGTCGCCGTTGGCGCTCTGCACCGACACGTGCCCGCTGACGCCGCTGACGGTGGTGTCGGCCGACACGGTGCCGACCTTGACCTCGACCTCGGTCGGGACGGTCACCGTCACGGCGGCGATCCGCTTGCGCTTGAAGGAGCCGAAGAGGTCCTTCACCGAGCCGACCGACTTGAGCCGGTCGCCGAACTCGCCCCAGCTGTGGATGTCCTTGTAGGTGACCGTCAGGACGCCGTCCACCAGGGTCACGTGCAGGGGCTCGCCGGCCAGCTCGGTGACCTCCAGGCGGGTCGGGCCGTCGGCCGCCACCACGTTCACCGTGCCCTCGATGGTCCGCACGTGCAGCGCGCGCACCGGCTCGTCGAAGGTGATCCTCTCGGTGCCCTCGACCGTCCACTGGCTCATGTCCGTCGCCTCCCGTTGTCGATCGCGATGTATCGCGTTCTCTTCTAAAGACGATATATCGCGTGCTGGCAGAGTCAAGCGCCCCGACCCCCGAACCCGACCCCGATCCGTCCCCGAGGCCTCCCCTACGAGGCCCCCGGGGTTCCGCATCCCTCCGCACCCTCCGCACCCTTCAGCACCCTTCCGTACCCGGACACGCGTGAGGCC
>NZ_JBHVEU010000729.1:0-2224 GCF_042802075.1 Kitasatospora sp. NPDC057518 | reverse complement strand
GCGGAGTCCGCCGGGGGCACCCGTTTCTCACGCTCGGGGCGCGGGTCCTACGCGGGGCGCGGGCCTCACTTCAGGCGCTTGCCCGCCGAACGCAGCTGCTCGGCGGCCTCGCGCACGCGGGCGGCCATGCCGGCCTCGGCCAGCTTGCCCCAGGTGCGCGGGTCGTAGGTGTTCTTCTTGCCGACCTCGCCGTCGACCTTCAGCACGCCGTCGTAGTTGGCGAACATGTGGCCGGCCACCGGGCGGGTGAAGGCGTACTGGGTGTCGGTGTCCAGGTTCATCTTCACGACGCCGTTCTCCAGCGCGGTGGCGATCTCCTCGGCGGTCGAGCCCGAGCCGCCGTGGAAGACGAAGTCGAACGGGTCGGTCTTGCCGTACTGCTTGCCGATCGCGTCCTGCAGCTCGCGCAGCAGCTCCGGCTTCAGCACGACGTTGCCCGGCTTGTACACGCCGTGCACGTTGCCGAAGGAGGCGGCCAGCAGGTAGCGGCCCTGCTCGCCCAGGCCCAGCGCCTCGGCGGTGCGCACGGCGTCGTTGACGGTGGTGTACAGCTCGTCGTTGATCTCGTGGGTGACGCCGTCCTCCTCGCCGCCGGTCGGGGTGATCTCGACCTCGAGGATGATCTTGGCGGCGGCGGCCTGGGCCAGCAGCTCCTGGGCGATGGCCAGGTTGTCGGCGAGGGTCTCGGCCGAGCCGTCCCACATGTGCGACTGGAACAGCGGGTTCTCGCCCTTGGCCACGCGCTCGGCGGAGACCGCCAGCAGCGGGCGGACGTAGCCGTCCAGCTTGTCCTTCGGGCAGTGGTCGGTGTGCAGCGCGACGGTGACGTCGTACTTGGCGGCGACGATGTGGGCGAACTCGGCGAGCGCGACCGCGCCGGTCACCATGTCCTTGCTGTGCTGGCCGCCCAGGAACTCCGCGCCACCGGTCGAGATCTGGATGATGCCGTCGCTCTCGGCCTCGGCGAAACCACGCAGCGCGGCGTGCAGGGTCTGCGACGACGTGACGTTGATGGCCGGGTAGGCGAACTTGCCCGCCTTGGCCCGGTCGAGCATCTCGTTGTAGACCTCGGGAGTTGCGATGGGCATGCGATCCGCTCCTGTCGGGTTGCGGCGTACGGACGGTGCTGTCCGACGCTGTGTACGCCTTCGTGACGACTCCGTGCCGGCCCGCCGACGCGCGGCGTTGCGGTGGTGGCTCTCCGGCACGTTCGCGGCGACCTGCGCGGTACGGCCATGAGGGTGGTGTGCCACCGCGGACCGGACGCCTGTGCCATCTTCCCAGACTCGTGCCCGCGGGTCAGCAGGAGCCCGCCATGCGGAACGTCGCACGGTACGGGCGCACGGCGGCACCCGGGCGGCCCCGGCGGGGATCGGAACCGGTCCCGGCCGGGCGCCGTCGGCACGGTACGCCCGCGTCGCCGGCAAGGTGCGACCGCTATCCTGCGCCCGTGGACTACAACCAGCTGGCCGTCAACCTGCTCGACGCCAAATCCCTGATCTCGTCCCTCGGCGCCATCGGGCTGATCGCGATCATCTTCGCGGAGACCGGCCTGCTGGTCGGCTTCTTCTTCCCGGGTGACTCGCTGCTGATCCTCGCGGGCGTCGCCGCCTCGAACGCAGCCTCCTCGGTGCTCGGTGACGGCGCCAAGCTGCCGATCGCCGTCCTGCTGATCGGCTGCCCGATCGCGGCGATCGCCGGCGCCCAGCTCGGGCACCTGATCGGCGCCAAGGTCGGGCCGAAGATGTTCGACAAGCCCGATTCGAAGATCTTCCGCCGCGACTACGTGGTGAAGGCGGAGGAGTACTTCAACAAGTTCGGCTCCGGCAAGGCCGTCGTGCTGGCCCGCTTCATGCCGATCATCCGCACCTTCCTGAACCCGGTCGCCGGCACCCTGGAGATGCCCGCCCGGACCTTCTTCGTCTGGAACGTGATCGGCGGCGTGCTGTGGACCGAGTCCATGCTGCTGATCGGCTACTTCTTCGGTGACGCGCTCGCCCCGGTGATCGACAAGTACCTGATCCCGGCGGTGCTGCTGATCGTCCTGCTGTCCATCTCGCCGATCCTGATCGAGGTCATGCGCGAGCGGAAGAAGAAGCGGGCCGGCGTCGGCGCCGAGGTCGACGAGGAGAGCCAGGTCCAGGCCGGCGGCGGCCGGCACCGGCGGGGCTGAGCGCCCGCCGCTCCGGACACGGCGAGGGCCGGTGCTGTTTCACGTGAAACC
>NZ_JBHVEU010000728.1:0-2260 GCF_042802075.1 Kitasatospora sp. NPDC057518 | reverse complement strand
GCCCCACCCGCATCCACACACTCTGCACCCAACACGGCATCGCAACAACGGCCTGAGCCTGACCTAGATCGAATACTTCGCCAGCAGAGTCGCCGAGCCGACTTCCTGTGCGGCGGCAGCCGCCGACAACGCCTACCCGGCCGGCCGCTCGCCGGCGAGGACCAGGCGGTAGCCGTAGTCCATGCTGTCCCGGTCGAGCAGGTCGGCGTACCGCCGGTGCCACGCCCCCGAGGCGAGGTCGGCCCGCAGCCGCTCGACGGCCGGCTCGACCACCTCCGGCGGCAGCTGCGCGAAGGTCGAACTGGCCTGCCGGACCACCGAGTCCAGGTAGTGCTCGGGCCGCCGCCAGTGGGCGATCTGGAAGCCGTCGGTGAAGTCCCAGGGAACGGGGAAGGGCAGCACGGTGTGCGCGTCCAGGGCCTCCACCACCTGCTCCAGCGGCGTGAAGCGGGAGTCCTCCAACTCCCTGATCTCCGGCAGGTAGTCCTCCAGCAGCCACAGCTGCGGCCGGTGCGCCGGATCCCAGGTGAACACCGCCTGCCGCCTCGCGACCCGCCGCAGCTCGGCCAGCCCGCGCCGCGGGTCCGACCAGTGGTGGACGGTCAGGACGGCCATCGCCGCGTCGAACGCCCCGTCCTCGAAGGGCAGTTGCTCGGCCGAGGCCTTGACCTTCCGCTCCCCCGGATGCTGGTCGAGCATGACCTGCGACGGGTCGACGGCCGTGACCTCGGCGTCCTCCGGCTCGTACGACCCCGCCCCCGCACCGACGTTGACCACCGTGCGCGCTCCCCGCAGCGCCGACCCGATCAACGCGTACAGCCGCGGATCGGGCCGACGGACCTGCCGGTACCCGACGCCGATCCGGTCGTACCTCGCCGTCCGGCTCTCCTGCCCCGTGTGCCCCATCCGACCAGCCCATCAAACGGGACCACCGGAGGCAACCGCTTCGCGTGAACCCGCACCGACGGGGGAGGCCGTGGCGGTACCGTCGGCCGCATGACCGAACTCAGCGACTGGACCTACGTGGTGACCGACATCGAGGTGGACGGCCCGTGGCCGGGACCGAACTCGATGCGGTCCTTCGCGTCCGTGGCCACGACCATGGACGGCCGGACCTTCGGCGAGTTCGAAGCCGTCCTCGAACCGCTTCCCGGATCGGCCCCGAACCCGCGCACGAAGGAATGGTTCGACTCCGAGCCGGGCGCCTGGGAGGCCGCGACGACGAACCCGGAGCCCGTCACCGACGTCATGACCAGGTACGTCGAGTGGGTCCGGTCCCTGCCCGGCCGGCGGGCGTTCGCCGCGGCACCCCTGTCGTTCGACGGAACCTGGATCGACTACTACCTGCGCCGGTTCACCTCCTTCGGGCTGCACCAGGGCCCCTACGAGCAGGATCTCCTCTTCCACGGCCCGGCCCTGTGCCTGCGCTCGTACACGGCGGCACTGACCGGCCGACCGCCCGCGGACCTCCCGGCACCGGCACTGCCCCCGCACTGGCTCGGCGGCGTGCGGCACACCCACAAGGCCCTCGACGACGCGCGCGGCTTCGCCGAGCTGCTGCACTTCCTCACCCGGAACTCCGGGACGCCCGCCATCACCTTCGACACCTGAGGACCACCCCGCGACCACCGGTCCCCGGTCACGCCTCCGGAAACGGCGGAGCGTCGTCCATCACCCGCAGCAGCCTCCGCGCAGCCCCAGCCTCCTCCGGCCGCACGGAGGAGGCCACACCCACGATGACGGACCAACCCGCGTGGACGGCCCTCCTCGCGGCCGCCTCCAAGTCGACCTGCGGCCGACGGCTCGCGCCGTGCCGGTCGCCGGCTGCCGCGGCGGCGGAGTGCCACTGGTCGGCCTGGCAGATGCTTCCCAGCAGGTCCAACAACTCGGCCTTGCAGACCACGTGCGGCGCCCCGACCAGTTCGAGCAGGAACGGGACTGTGGGAGCCGTCACCTCGCCGACGACGAACCCCAGCGCGCAGACGACATCGGCCAGTTCACCGACAGCCCTGCGGGCCGAGCCCTCGTCCCCGTAGGCGATCCGGGACAGTAGCGGGGGAATGCGGCCGGCCGGAGCCCCGGTCACATCGCGCAGCTCTCCCCAGCGAACCCCGGACACCGTCCTCAACAGACGTCCCACCCCTGCCCCTCCATCCGATCCTCGCGCGAGAAGTCGGCCGGCCCGACGTCTCGCGCGGCCCAACACTCCTACCGCCGCCCCGGAAGCACCAGGAAGGCCCCCCGGCCAAGACGACAAGCC
>NZ_JBHVEU010000727.1:0-2274 GCF_042802075.1 Kitasatospora sp. NPDC057518 | reverse complement strand
CCGGTGGGTGCGGGACTGCCGTCGCGGTCCGCGGGTGGTTCGTGCGTGCTCATCGGGGGGTGAGCTTACCTTGCGGCCACTCGGCCCCCTCAGAGCGTTCCGATCCCCCGGCGAGGCCGGGGGCCGGTGGATCAGCGGTCGCGCTTCTCCTTGATCTTCGCGGCCTTGCCGCGGAGGTCACGCAGGTAGTACAGCTTGGCGCGGCGAACCGCACCGCGGGTCACGACCTCGATCTTCTCGACGACCGGGGTGTGCACCGGGAAGGTGCGCTCCACGCCGACGTTGAAGCTGACCTTGCGAACGGTGAAGGTCTCACCGATGCCGGCGCCGTGGCGGCGGATGACGACGCCCTGGAAGACCTGGACACGGGAGCGGTTGCCCTCGATGACCCGGACGTGAACCTTCAGGGTGTCACCGGCGCGGAAGGCCGGGATGTCGCTACGCAGCGAGGCCGCGTCGACAGCAGCGAGCTTGTTGCTCATGTTGCTCTCCATCGCAGGCGCCACGGGCCGCCCACGGAAAATCGTCACAATGGGGTTCGCTGCGGGCCGCATCGGCTGACGGCGATCCCCCCGTGGCGAGGGCGCCGGTCCACGTGTCCCCTACAGGAGGGAACCAGCGACAGACAGCAGCCGCCTATTCTTCCACATCAACGGCCGTGGACCGAAATCGGCCGAGCCGCTCGTCCCAGGCCAGGCCGAGGATGCTCAGCGCCTCGCGCTCCTTCTTGTCGAAGGCGCCGTACTGCCAGCGCTCGACCAGGTCGGGCCGGTTCGCCAGGGTCCGGGCGAAGGCCTGCTCGCGGCGCCAGCGGGCGATCTTGCCGTGGTTGCCGCTGAGCAGCACGTCCGGCACCGCACGGCCGCGCCACTCGGCGGGCTTGGTGTAGACCGGGCCCTCCAGCAGGTCGGCCATCGCGCCCGGCGCGAAGGAGTCGTCGCGGTGGGACTCGGCGTTGCCGAGCACTCCGGGCAGCAGTCGGGCGATCGCCTCGACCATCACCAGCACGGCGACCTCGCCGCCGGCCAGCACGTAGTCGCCGATCGAGGCCTCGACCACCGGCATCCGGGTGGCGGCTTCCTCGATCACCCGGCGGTCGATGCCCTCGTACCGGGCGGGGGTGAAGGCCAGCCAGGGGCGCCCGGCCAGTTCCTGGGCGAGCTCCTGGGTGAACGGGCGCCCGCTCGGGGTCGGCACGACCAGGGTGGGAACCTGGCCCTCGGGGCCGCCGGCGACCACCGCGTCCAGCGCCTCGCCCCACGGCTCGGGCTTCATCACCATGCCGGGGCCGCCGCCGTACGGGCTGTCGTCGACCGTGCGGTGCACGTCGTGGGTCCATCCGCGCAGGTCGTGGACGTGCACGTCCAGCTGCCCGCGGGCGCGGGCCTTGCCGACCAGCGAGACGTCCAGCGGCTCCAGGTACTCCGGGAAGATCGTGACGACGTCGATCCGCATGCCGCTCTGCACCCCGCCGGGCGCCGCACCAGTCGACACCGCGCCGCTCGACGCCGCATCGGCGCCAACTCCGACACCGACCCCGACACCGACCTCGGCGCCGACCTCGACACCCGCCCCGGCGCGCTCCTCGACGGTCACTCCGACTCCTCCGAGTCCTCGCCGCGCTCGGCCGAGGAGGTACCCGCGACCTCGGCCTGCTCCATGTCGATCAGCCCGGGCGGCGGGGTGATCACGGCGCGCTGGTTCTCCAGGTCGATGGTCGGCACGATCTGGCTGACGAAGGGCACCAGCACCTCCGTCCCGTCGGCCTTCTTGACCGTGAGCAGGTCCTGGTAGGGCAGGTGGACGATCTCGGTCAGCTCGCCGACCGGGGTGCCGTCCAGCAGCACCACGTCCAGGCCGATCAGCTGGTGGTCGTAGTACTCCTCCGGGTCCTCGGGGCTCTCCTCCGGGTCGACCTCGGAGATGAGCACGGTCCCGCGGAGGGCCTCGGCCGCGTTGCGGTCCTTGACGCCGGCGAAGCGCAGCAGCAGCCGGCCGCTGTGCACCCGGCCGGACTCGACGGTCAGCGGTCCGGTCGACGCGGGGTCGGTGAGCAGGACGGCACCGGGGCCGAGCCGGAGCTCCGGCTCGTCGGTGCGGACCTCGACACTGACGTCCCCCCTGATGCCGTGGGCACGGCCGATCTTGCCGACGACGAGCTGCACGGTGATCGTTCTCCTGGAGTTCCTGAGCCGCAACGAAAAGCGACGGGCTGCGAAGCGACGGACTGCTAAGCCATGAAGCGACGGAAATGCTGATGGAAATGCGAAAGGC